>JACZRM010000186.1 GCA_022576105.1 Chloroflexota bacterium
CGGCGTATTGAAAGCCATATCCCGTAGAAATAGTAATAGGCTCGAGTAGCTTTGTCCACTGCGATCCCGCGAAGGCCGGTGTCCAGATACAATCGCTGTACTGAGGCTCTAAGGGGTTCCGGCTTGCGCCGGAATGACGAGAACTAAACTAGCACGCTACCCGATCCTGCGCCTCGCTCCCTCCATAAAGTTGCTGGGCTAGATCCTTAGCTAGAGTCCCAGCATTTTCTCCAGGTTTTTCCAGAGAATGGCGTCCTTTTCTTCCTGCGTGAGACTTTCCAAGCTCAGAATCCAGGATACTGGCCAGTCGATGGCCATGTCGGCGGGCCAGTCGGTGCCAAAGATGACCCGGTCAACCCCCACCGAGTCAATCAGCATGCGCAGGGCGGGCTCGCTGTGAGTTAAGCAGTCATAGTAAAACCGGTTCAAATAGGCGCTGGGCGGCCGGCTGATGTTGGCCCGGGCCTCAGACCGCACCTGCCAGCCCCGGTCCATCCGCCCGATGCCGAAGCAAGTGTAGCCGCCGCCGTGGCACAGACATATTTTAAGGTCGGGACAGGCATCCATTACCCCGCCAAACACAAAGGAGGCAAAGGTAACTGCCCGCTCTACCAGGTTGCCGATGCTGTTGGGCAGGTGGTAGCGAGTGGAACGTGCCGCCACCACGTTGGGGAGACTCTGGTGGATCAGCAGCACTGCCCCCATTTGCTCGGCCGCTTTCCACAGCGGTAGGAATTGCGGTTCGTCATAGGTGTGGCCGTTCACCTTGTCGTCAATCATTGCCCCGACCAAGCCAAGCTGGTTGACTGCCCGGTCCAACTCAGCGATGGCGGCGTTCACGTCTTGCATGGGAATTTGGGCAAAGCCCTTGAGCCGGTCCGGGTAGTCCAGCGTCATCTGGTGCACTTCGTCGTTAATTTCTCGATGCATCGCGGCAACAACTTTAGCGTCCCGGCCCTGTTGATAGTGCTGGTCGCCCGGGGACACGATTTGCATGTCCACGCCCAGGGAGTTCATATCTGCCAGCCGTTGCTCGGGAGTCCAGCACCATTTGACGCTCCGAAACAATTGGCCCAGGTCTTCGGGTTTGATACCATGCCACTCCCGTCCAGCTTCCTTGGCGTGAATTAAGCATTGGGCGGTCATATGGGCGTGAATGTCGATACTGCGCACGGTTTCCTCCTGCATATTCAAATGGGGTCGGTCGGATCAGTTTTGCTGGCGACCCGTAATCGTCAGCCCGACTGGTACAGCGTCCACCCGGTATGTCCCGTGCTGAGCGCCCGATATAAGTTGCCCGACTTGGTGGTTAAGTACAGAGTTGTCAGATCGGGGTCGCCGAAGGCACAGTTGGTGGCTTCCTCCGGGGCGGGGTGAGTTTCAAGTACGCGCCCAGCTGGAGAGAAGACGTAAACCAACGGGCCTGGCCCGCTCTGATTCCATCCGGCGCAGGCTACCACGTTGCCGTCGGAGTCCAGGCACATTCCGGTGATGCCTAGGTGCGGGCCTTGGGCATCTGCGCCAAAACTGTGCAGCAGCGCGTAATTGCCCAGGGTGCCGTCCTCCAACACCGGATATGCCCGCAACTCTCTAGGGCCGTCCGGTTCCAGGCTGCTTTCGGCAAGGTACAGGGTGCCTTCGTCTCGGGAGAGCAGGATTCCTGATGGGGCATCGGTGTCGAAGGTCATTCTCTGAATGGGAGAGTCGAATGCGTCCGGGGTCTGCAACCTAAGTACCGAAGCGTGATTTAGCTTGTCAGAAATCTGGGGGTATATAGCGGTTCTCAGGTCCCCGTGGGGGTCGCAGAACCAGATGCGTTCCTGGCTATCCACCACCAGGTCCTTGGGCTTATTGTGGTACAGACCGCCGATTTTGTGGGACAGCGCCGAGGTGGTTCCGTCGCCATTAAACCTTACCAATCTGCGGCCAGCCCACTGGCACCCGTAAAGAGTCCCGGTCTTGGAAAACCCTAACCCGATGGTCTGGTTGGTCCAACGCCGAAAGTCGGTTGTCTGACCGTTGGTTGGATCGAAACGCAATATGCGGTTGTTCACCGAATTGGCGGGAAAGGCTTGGCGGGTGAACAGCAAAGCCTCTCCGTCCCAGACCGGGCCGTCGATTGGGCTTCCCAAAGGGCCCGCCGCTAGCTCAAAATTCCAACTCATAAGTCTTCCTCAGCCGTCACACAACCGCTATGGTGCTGGGCCAACGGCCAGACCTGGGATATTGACCCGCATTCGGTAAACAGTGGTCCGGCAGGCGAAGAATATACTCTTCAGGTCATCTCCCCCGAAAGTGAAGTTGTGGCACTGTTCTGGGGTTTTCATCAAACCCAGGTGGTTTCCCTGGGGATCAAAGACCCAAACCCCACCGGGGCCGGTGCAGTAGACGATGCCTTCCACGTCTACCTTTATGCCGTCGGGATGGCCCGGCGCAGAGCCGTGCAACTCGGCGAAACGGCGGCCGTTGCTCAGCGATCCGTCGGCGCCCACGTCGAACACCCTAATGTAATGGTCGGTGGTGTCATTGACGTACATCAAGGACTCATCTGGAGAGAAGCACAGGCCGTTGGGGAAGGTCATGTCGTCGCACAGCAGCGTCAGGCTCAAGTCGTCCGGGTCTAACTTATAGACCCCTTCAAAGTCCAGGTACTTCTGGAGGTCTGCGCCCTGATGGCCAACCAGGTGCATGCCGTTGGAGGGGTCGGTAAAGTAGATATTTCCGTCGGACTTGACCACGATGTCATTGGGCGTGTTGATTTTCTTCCCCTGGTAGTGGGAGGCCAGCGTGGTCACCGAGCCGTCCAATTCCAGTCGCCACACGTTGCGGTTGCTCCAGCCCGCCACGACCAGCCTCCCTTGATGGTCGAAGGTGGTGCCGTTGGCATGGGCCGACGGGCGCATGACAATGCTCTTACCCGGTCCAGGTACCCACTTCCAGATGGTATCACCGATAATGTCGACCCAGATCAGGTACCCATCCCGATGGTGCCACACTGGGCCTTCAATGAAGATAAAGCCGGTGGCCGCTTTCTCGAAGGTGGCATCCTCGGGAACGATGCGTTGGAACTCGGGTGAGAAGGCTTCGCTGACCATTCCTCCCTTCCTCTATCCAGGGCTTTCGCGCTGGGCATTAAGTTGTTAAGCATCCTTTATGCGATAGACCCGCGCCGCCGTATCGTGAAACAGGTCGGCCCGCTCACTGGGGGAGTAATCCTTGGACAGCAGCTTGAAGGCGTTGAACAACACGTTGTAGGAATAAGATACTTTGTCCGGCGGGAAGTTGCTCTCAAACATGCACCGCTCCGGCCCGAATTGTTCGATGCAGTAGTTCATGTAGGGAGCCAGCGACTGGGCCAGTTCTGCCGAGCCGATGGGCTGGGTGCGCTGGTGCCAGTCGAATCCGTATCGAGGCTGGCCCAATCCGCCCAGCTTCATGACGACGTTGGGACACTCCGCCACTTTAGCGATGTCTCGTCGCCACACGGGTAGAATCTCATCATCCCGGTTGCCGTAAGGCCCAACTCGCAGCAGCCCGCCAATGTGATTGACCACGATGGTCAGATCGGGCACCGCCCTGGCGAAGTCGGCCACCTCCGGTAGTTGGGGAAAGTAGAGAGAGTTGTCCAGCGAAAGACCCATGCCGGCGAGAACTTTGGCCCCGGCCCGATAACTTTCGGTGGCCAGCACGTTCTGGATCTCCCGATTGAGTAGATCCGGGTCCGGGTCCCAGCCCACCGAGTGTCGGATGCCGCGAAATCGATTGGGGCTGGCGGCTTGCAATGCCTCCAAAACCGGCTGCACCCGGTCGCCCAGTTTCAAGTCGGCGTGCCCGATGATGGCCGACGCCGCCCGGGTCGGCCCGTAGATTCCGCTGGCGCTGGCGGCGGCCAGACCTTGTACAAATTCCACCTCGCCGACAGTACGCAAATCGTGGGGGACATCCGGCGAGTACATCGTTCTGGTCTCAATGAAGACAGTGGAGCGAATATGATGGCCGCTGTTTACATCGGCGGCCAATTCGTGCAGCAAATAGCGCTGGTAGGGGATGCGCTCCGACCGCATGTCCCAGAAATGGTGATGAGGGTCGCAGATGGGGAGCTCCGGCTCCAGAGTGGGCTCTTGGGTTAAAGCTAACCAGGCGTTGTCTCCATACGGCATAATGGCCCTCCCTCAGCTAGGATAAGACGCGTAATAGTAGCACAACCGACGGCATTGAGAAATGTTTCTCGATGGTCGATAGTGTATCAGTTTGGCGTCTAAGAACGGGACTTTGTCACACCGGCGAAGGCCGTTGTCCAGATTAAATCGCTGTACAGAGGCTCTAATGGGTTTCGGCTTGCGCCAGAATGACCA
>JACZRM010000187.1 GCA_022576105.1 Chloroflexota bacterium
CGGGTTTCAACTCCTGTTCATCGTTCTAATTGCCGAAAGCTTTGTTGACCTTACCTTCTTCCAGATGGCGGTTATCGCCGGAGCTTGGGGCTTGAGTATCACCTTGGGCTGGGTGTCATTTCTGGCTCCAGTGGGTCTGGGGGTTCGAGACGGACTGGCTTTTGTGATGTTCGCGCAGGTGCTGGATGTGCCTACCGCCAGCCTGATTGTGGCGGCGGCTCGCGTGGTGATGGTCGCCGCAGACCTGGTCTTTGTCGGCCTGGTCGAGATGCTGGCCCTGGCAATGAGCAGCCGGCGGGTTCAGGCCCGGGCCTCAACGCAGACCGGCAATAGGCATTTGTCCGTTCCTTAAGGGTTCGTTTGCCGAAGCGATATGAACAGAGCTATCGGTCCAGCCAATCCGTCGAGGACTCGAGTGAAGACTAGAGTCGCAGGCAGGTTGAAAGCCATTGCTTTTGGCAATGGGCAGCTATCTCCGGGGAGTGTTGCTGTCCGGTTGTTCATCACCTGCTGGCTGGTCTACGCGGCCCATTTTGCCACCAACACAGTGCGGGAGATCTACCCGGCGCTGAGCTTGGGAGACCATTTTAGTTTTGATGTTTCCGAATACCTGGGATTTCACGATGATGTCTTTGAGTTGCCGGGCCGTGGCGCTTTCATCAACAACAATCCCGGCGCGTCCATCTTGGGGGCGATACCCTACGCAGTAACCCGGCCGGCGATTGATGCGGTTACCGATAGGATTCAAGCATCCCGGGCCGGTTCCTCGGCGGAAGCGCCCGAGTATGACACTGAGTTTCCGCTAAGGGCTGAGTTCTACCGCAAGGCCTACCAGCGCGGTCTGGACGTAAAGTTTGCCCTGGCAGCCGGGGTAATGCAGAGCCTGGTCATGGCGCCGCTGTCGGCCCTCAGCGTGGTGGTCATGTTCTTTTTGCTGATGCGCTTGACCGGTTCAGTACGCACGTCGGTAATGTTGGCCCTGCTTTACGGGTTTGCTACGCCGATTTTCTACCGTACCGCCCAATTGAACCAGAATCTTCTACTGTCCCACTTCGCATTTTTTGCCTTTGTCCTCTTGTGGAGGCCTTGGGATGATCAGTCCAGTCCCAAGAAGCCACTGTTCCTCCTGGCCGGACTGCTGGCTGGTTGGACCGTAGTCCTGGACTACAGCGGGCTGGTGGCGGTGGCCGCCTTGACGGTGTACGCCCTGGTCCGTTGGTGGCAGTTACCTGAGGGCACTCGGTCGATCCGAGATATTGCCCTTTTCGCCGGTGGTGTGTCGGTATCGGCGGCGTTTCTGGCCTGGTACCAGTGGTCAAGTTTTGGCAACCAAAGCATGATGGCCCAGTATTATATGCCGGCTACCGACTTCATCGACCAGGGATTCTCCGGATTCGACTGGCCGAATCTGGACCTGCTGTGGCGGTCCGCCTTTGGCATCAAATTCGGAATATTCGCCTTTGCACCTTTGCTGGTGCTGGCGCTGTACCTACCCGCCTGGTTCAGCAAGCGCAGACCCATGGTTGGCCGCAGAGAAGTGGCGTTTATACTCCTGTTTACCGCCGGATTTTTTCTATTCGCGTCGGCCAACCAGTTTGGATACGTTCAGTTCAACACGGGAGTACGCCACATGGTGCCGGTGACTCCCTTCCTGTTCTTGCTGGCGGCGGGAGTGCTGCTGAGACTCCCCACCATTGCGGCGGTGCTGCTGGGAGTAATCACCACCTACTGGTCCTGGAGTCTGGCGAGGAATCGGTAGTTTTTGAATAACCACCCGTTGGGGGTCATCGACGCGGTCAGGCGCGTTGCGTAGGACCGGTTGCGAATGACCTGGCTGAATACTCTGGACTCGCTGGGGTATGTCTCCTCCAGCGCTCTGGTCATTCCAATATTGCTGCTGCTGGCGCTGACAGTCTGGATAGTATGGAGATCGCCACTGCCTTTCGACCGGAAATTCAGGTAATGACCTATTGGAGAAATTGAATTCAGATGCGTTACGCTGAATCACCAGACTCGGTTGTCGGTGTCCTCCTGTGAGCTGCTATTTGAGGCGCTTCTCGATGCGGAGCTGGGGTATTCTGGCGCTGATTGCCCTTGGGATAGGGCTGGCTCTAGTTATTTTCGGGCTTTGGTCAGGTAGATTTGGGGCCGGCATTGGGCTGGTATCCAGTTCCGGGGGAGTCATTACCCTCGACCCAGGGATACGGTACCAGACCATCACCGGCTGGGAAGCCACCAGCCAGGCAGGCCATACTTTCCCGGAGTGGTCCAGCTACGGGGATACCCTTATCGACCGGGCGGTCAACGATCTGGGTATCAATCGCCTCCGGCTGGAAATCCGCAGTGGCGCGGAAAGCGATGCAGACTATTTCAGTCAGTTCGAATCTGGGCAAATTGACCACGGCGCCTGGAAAAATATTCGCTATGCCACGGCCAACGACAACGACGACCCGGACGTTATCAATTGGGCCGGATTCCATTTCACTGATTTAGACCAGACTATTGAGGCCGTCGTCATTCCGATGCAGCAGCGCCTGGAGGCCCGGGGTGAAAAGCTGTACGTCAACCTGACTTATGTCGCTTTTACCAATAATATGGCGCCGTTTTATCGCTACATCCACGCCGACCCGGAGGAATACGCCGAGTTCGTCTTAGCCACCTATCTGCATATGCAGCGCCAGTACGGTTTCGTTCCCGATGCCTGGGAAGTAATCCTGGAACCTGATAACCGGGTCGAACAGTGGAACGGCGCCGTGATCGGCCGGGCCGTTTTGGCCGCCGCCAGCAAGCTGGAGGCCAATGGGTTCACTCCCCGCTTCATCGCCCCGTCCACCACCAACATGAGCGCGTCCCTCCAATATTTTGATGACATGGCCAAGGTGCTGGGTCCTGCTGGTGTGAGCAAGTACGTCTCTGAAATTTCTTATCACCGCTATCGGGGAGTATCGGACCGCAGTCTCAGAGACATCGCAGAAAGGGCGAAACAGTATGGCATCAACACCTCCATGCTGGAGCATATCGGCAGTGGTTACGAAGCCTTGCACCAAGACCTGAAGGTGGGCAATAACTCAGCATGGCAGCAATTTACCCTGGCTTTTCCAACCAAGGACAACGGCGCCCAGTACTACTTCATTGACCAGACCGATCCAGGGAACCTTCAGGTGAAAATGGGGAATCGCACCCGGTTTCTGCGCCAATATTTCAAATATGTTCGGGCCGGAGCGCAGCGAATTGAAGCTAGCAGTGACGACGGTGATTTCGATCCCCTGGCGTTCGTCAACCAGGACGGCCGGTTCGTCCTGGTGGTGAAGGCCAGCAGCGGAGGGACTTTCTCCGTGGATGGGCTGCCGGCGGGCCGGTACGGTACTTTATACACCACCGGCAGTCAGTACGATGTGAGCACACCAGAGATCACGTTGGCCGGGGGGTCGCTTTTGAATGCCACTATCCCCAGCGGTGGGGTTATCACCGTATACCAAAAGTGAGCGGGAATTTTCCTGAACCCGGATTGGTCCGGTGCACTATTGCCATGCTCTACGACCTGCGCATTTGCGATATTGAAGCTAACCGGTGCTTGAGAATGCTGCGGTTTACGGTTTGGCCCGCTGGTTCGAATTTCATAACACCGACGTCTGGTTAAGGTGGGCGCATGTTTCAGGGCCTAGTTAACCATTTGCCAGGAAGCTCCTCTGCTGCAGCGGGACGGCGCGGCATGAACCCGACCGCCGCGCGATTGCTGCGAGTGATGCTCTGGTTAACGGCGATGGGAGTATTGGTCTGGACGTTGGCCGATACCCGTTTTCGTGATGTCGACGGCTTTTTGTCCAGCGGTATTGGACTGCCCCTGGCCGTTGGTACGGCCCTGCTGGCGCTGGGTTGGGCCGTTAGCCGAGGGTTTACCGTGAGCGCGGCCTGGTTTGGATTGGCATTGGTCGGCCAGTCAGTGACTCTGCAACTCATTGAAGCCGGCCCGAACCTCCGGTACCAGCATTACGTCCCGTTTGAGCGATTTCTGATCGATGCCAATCCGCTGCTGCTGGCATTCCTGGCAGTCCAAACTATAGTGGTGGCCGTTGCCCTGAGGAAAAACCTGGGCAGCATATGGCGGTGGCTTAGAAGCAGCTTCAAAATTTGGCAATTACTAATCATCGGGCTGGTATTTGTTCTCTCCAGTGCGGTGGTATCGCCTGAAATACCGGTGTATGTCGGTGAAGTAGCATTTGCCACTCTGGCCCAGCTGCTCCAATTGGGAACCATCGTGTTGATGGTAGCAGCGTTGCCGGTGGAGGCCAAGGTCTGGTGGGGCCGACTGACTGAAAAGCTGCTCGGCCCGTTGAAAACCCACGACTC
>JACZRM010000188.1 GCA_022576105.1 Chloroflexota bacterium
TTACGGTGGCATTGTTTCAGGGGGAAAGGTCAGGTGGCATGACGCGAGGCGGTGTGAAAGAGTATTTGGAAGCGGTTCAAGGACGCTACTTAAAGGGGAATCGGAAGGAGAAAGGGCGGATTTTGGATGAGGTGACCAAGGTTACGGGTTACCACAGGAAGGCGGCGATCCGTTTGCTTGGCCAAAGGGGGAAGCGTAAGCCGGTGGGTCGGCGGGGGCGGACAAAGCAGTATGGAGTAGAAGTGGTGGCCGCGTTGAAGGAGGCCTGGGAGGCCAGTGACCGGATGTGCTCTAGGAGGTTGCAACCCTTCTTGCCGGAGTTGGTCGAGGCGCTAGAGCGTCACGGCGAGACCAACCTGACTGGAGAGTTGAGGGAGCAGCTGTGCCGCATAAGCGTGGCCATATACTCCCTGCCTCAAGCGAAAGGGAGTGAAGACGGTGTTATCCTGTTCGCCAGCCTGGAAGCTGGCCGATTCAGCCTCAAACCGCTGAATCTCATCTTCCATGAAGGGAATGATTCCAAGGGAATTCTGGGACAATTCAATACTTTCTTGGTGTATCTGCTCTTGAGTAATTTTGGTCTGGCTGGTCACAGGGTGTTCCTCCTTGAAATAGAGCCCGAAAATGGAGCCGGAATTTTGCACAAAATAATACGCCCGCTGACACGGAAACGTAGCTAGCGGGCGCAGTGAGTGACTATGGCAATAGTTTCCTGCCCCCTATGTAGGGGGACAGGTACAGAAGCAGACGCTGTAGGCAATTAGGAACATAACATGAAGATTCTATAGTTGAAGTTGGGAATTGTCAACAGATATAAAACCGCGATAGTTTATCAGTTTGGCGTCCATGAACGGGAATTTGTCACCCTGGCGAAGGCCGGTGTCCAGATACAATCGCTATTCAGACACCCAATGGATTCCAGCTTGCACCGGAATGACGAGAACTAAACTAACACAATACCAAAACCGCGAGCTAATACTTGGAAACGTTGATGTTGGTGAGCTTGCCGGTCACCAGGAAGATTACTCGCTCGGCGATGTTGGTGGCGCGGTCGGCGATGCGCTCAAGGTCGTGGGCCACCCACAGCAGATAGGTGGCCCGCTGGATGGTTGATGGGTCTTGAATCATGTAGGTGAGTAACTCACGGTAGATTTGCTCGTAAAGGTCGTCCACTTCATCGTCGTCGTTGCAGACGGCGATGGCGGCTTCTTCATCACGATTCACCAGGGCATCCAAGCTGCGGTGCAGCATCTGAGTGGCTTTTTCCGCCATGCGGGGTATATCGATCAGCGGTTTCAAAGGCGCCTCGCCGCCCATCATAATTGTAATCTTGGCGATTCCCTCGGCATAGTCGCCCATCCGTTCCAACTCAGTTGCAATATGCAGCACCGACATGAGCGTGCGAAGGTCGATGGCGATGGGCTGCTGGGTGGCGATCAGGTCGATACACTCTTCTTCCAACTGAAACCGAAGGTCGTCGATGATGTCGTCTTCCTTCACCACCTCCCGGGAGGCGTCCAGGTCGCGGTTTTTCAGGCCGTGCAGGGCCTTGTTGATGGCCTTTTCCACCAGGCCCCCCAGGGAGATCAGGTCATCCTGTAACGCCTTCAAGTTGCGGTCAAAATCAGCCCTGACCATGGTTGCCTCCTGGTAGGCTTTGTAGGGTAGGCTTTGTAGGGTAGGCTCAACAGCCCTGGTGGTCCAAGCGGTTCACACTGAGCCAGTCCCCAGTCAGCCTGGCACGTCCGGCAAGTTAGCCGAACCTGCCGGTGATATAAGCCTCGGTGCGCTCATCCTCAGGATTGGTGAACATCTGCCGGGTCTCTCCGTACTCCACCAGCTCCCCGATACGATCCTCGTCACCCATCAGGAAGGCGGTGTGTTCCGAAGCCCGGGCCGCTTGCTGCATATTATGGGTCACAATAATGATGGAGTAGTCCTCCGACAGCTCCCGCATCAACTCTTCAATGGCCAGGGTGGCCATCGGGTCAAGAGCCGAACAGGGTTCATCCATCAAGATTACCCGGGGTTCCACCGCCAGCGCCCGGGCGATGCACAATCGCTGCTGCTGTCCACCGGATAGCGCCAGGGCATTGCTCTTCAAGCGGTCTTTTACCTCGTCCCACAGCGCGGCGCGCCGCAACGATGCCTCCACCAACTCATCCAGTTTGCCCCGAAAACCATTTATTTTCGGGCCAAAGGCCACATTGTCGAAGATTGATTTGGGGAAAGGGTTGGGCCGCTGAAACACCATGCCAATCTGGTAGCGGATCTCGGTGGGGTCTATGCTGGGACTGTAGAGGTCTTCCCCATCAAATAGTATCTGTCCGGTCATATGGAAAGACGGTATCAAGTCGTTCATCCGGTTGAAACACCGCAGCAGGGTGCTTTTCCCGCAACCAGAAGGGCCAATAATGGCTATTACTTTATTTGGAGGGAAATCCAGTGAGATGTCAGATAACACCTTCTTGGTCCCATAGTAAACGCTCAATCCGTTTACTCGAATTATGGGAGCCGGCTCCGACGCCGCGTCGCTGCCGCCACGGCCGTCGGGGCCCATTCCTAATCTCATTGGCGTTCTCGCCTTCCTGCCAACTTTTCTGCAACCTGGTGATATTTTATTATACCGACTGGCCCATCATCCTGAAAGGCTGCTACCGGCGTCTGTAGCGACTTTCAGGTCCAGTCGCAATGCGGCTAGCTCTAGTCATTATCCGTATCGCTGGTGGAGATTGTATACTGGGCTATGATTCCAACAAAATCAGGTTCTCCAATCAGGTTGTCAGGGGAAATTCATTGAGCCAAGACCTCTTGTTGAGCGTAGTAGACCAGTCTCCCATGCGGGAGGGCGGCACCACCGCGGAAGCGCTTCAAGAGACGATCAAGCTGGCGGTGGCCGCCGAATCGCTGGGCTATAAACGGTACTGGTTGGCCGAACACCATAACCTGCCCAACTTTGCCGGCACCAGCCCGGAAATGCTGGTTGGCGCAATTGCGGCCCAGACCAAGACCATCAGGGTGGGCAGTGGCGGTGTAATGCTTTCCCACTATAGCCCGCTGAAAGTGGCGGAGAACTTCAGGATTCTGGACGCCCTCTACCCGGGACGCATTGACCTGGGTATTGGCCGCGCTCCCGGCAGCGACCAGATCACCGCGGCGGCTTTGGCCTTTCCCGGGCCACCCCGCAGCATCGAGCATTTCCCGCAGCAAGTCCACGATGTTATCGGGTACCTGGCTGGGGAGCTACGCGAAAACCACCCCTTTGCTGATGTGCAGGCCACACCGGCGGCGGGCGATACCGCTCCAGAGGTGTGGCTGCTGGGCTCCAGGTACGAAAGCGCCTACATGGCCGCCCAACTGGGCCTGCCCTTTGCCTACGCCCATTTTTTTGGTATCGGCCCCCAGGATGGGCCATCAATAGCCGAGGGATACCGGCAGAATTTCCAGCCCTCGGAGCACTTGAAGGAACCCAAGATTAACGTGGGAGTGCATGTGCTCTGCGCCGAGACTGAAGAGGAAGCCAACCGGCTGGCCTCCAGCCGGAACCTGGGCCGGCTAAGATCGGTTACCGGGCGGGCCAGGGGCATCCCCTCAGTGGAAGAATCGCTGAACTACCATTATCAGGCCGACGAACTGGCTTTTGTGCAGCAATACGCCAAGAACTGCATTGATGGCGACCCCCAGCAGGTCAAGGAAGGACTGGAGGCGATAGCCGAAAGCTATCAAACGCCGGACCTGAGCGTGGTAACCATCTGCCACCGCTTTGAGGACCGGCTGCGCTCCTACGAGCTGGTGGCTGAGGCCTGCGGGATCAAGCCATGAGCTGTCGTGACCTTACCTATCGAACCCGTCTCATCGAACCCGTCTCAAAACTCACCGCAGAGGCTCAGAGACCGCTGAGGTAGGAATGAAATAGTAGGAAGAAAATCACCGTGACCTCTGCGGTTTTGGGCTCACCCCATCCGTAATGCCTATCCCCCCAAAGGCCTCTATTGCCTTGCGGTAATCCGCCTTGACGTCACCCACGGTGAAAGGAGCCACCACCGGTAGTTGCAGGCCCATGCGCCGCCGCTTTTCCAGGGCGGCCGCACACTGCTCCGCCGTGCCCACCGCCGCTACCTGGTCTTGCATCTTCTCAGTGACCGCATCAGCCGCTGCCGCCGCATCGCCCCGCTGGACTGCCTGGAGAATGGCCGCCATCTCATCGCGGAATCCGGTTTCCTGGAAGAAATTTCCGTAGAAGGGGTTGCTGGCGTACCGGACGATCTGCCGCTGCAGGTTCCGGCGTGCCGCCGCC
>JACZRM010000189.1 GCA_022576105.1 Chloroflexota bacterium
TCGGTCACTTTGCCCATCCAGTAGTCTTCTTTGGGCGGGCGTCCGACGAAGGTGGTGGGGTAGATGGGGTTGCGGCGGCGGGTGATGGTGGTGACGTGAAACACCGGGTAGGGGTCGGCCATCGAGTAGTAACCGGTGTGGTCGCCGAAGGGCCCCTCGCTGCGCTCTTCGCCTGGGGTGACATAACCCTCCAGGATGATCTCGGCCTGGGCGGGCACCATCAAGTCCACGGTCTTGGCCTTGACCAGGTCCACCCCTTCTTCGCGGATGAAACCGGCAAAGACCATCTCGTCCAGGTCCGGCGGCAGCGGAGCCGAGCCGGTCCAGATGGTGGCCGGGTCGCCGCCCAGGGCCACCGCCACCTCCAGCTTGGCCGACTGCTGGGCCTGGCTCACCCGATAATGGTGCGCCCCTACCTTGTGGGTCTGCCAGTGCATGCCGGTGGTGCGGGCGTCGTAGACCTGCATGCGGTAAATGCCGTAGTTCTGGACGCCGGTTTCCGGGTCCTTGGTGATCACCAGGGGCAGGGTGATGTAGCGACCGCCGTCCTCGGGCCAGCACTTGAGGATGGGAAACTTGAACAGGTCTACGTCGTCGCCCTGCAGCACCACCGCCTGACAAGGGGCGCTGCGCACCGTCTTGGGCTGGAACGACCCCAATTGTACTATTTGACCCAGGGTGCGCAGCTTGTTCATCAGACCTTCCGGGGGGCCTTGCATCAGTTGCAGCAAACCTTGCATTCGGGTCACCAGCTCGTCTACGTGCTCAACGCCCAATGCCCAGGCCATGCGCTGGTCCGAGGTGAACATGTTGATCAGGACCGGTGTGTTGTAGCCGATGACGTTCTCAAACAGCAGGGCCGGGCCGCCAGACTGAAGCATGCGGTCGGCGATCTCGGTAATTTCCAGCTCGCAGTCCACCGGTGCGGTGATGCGACGCAGCTGGCCTTTCCGCTCGAGAAAACTGATGTATTCGCGCAGGTCTTTGAATTTCATGCCATGATCCCGGCCCAAACGACGCAGGGCCTACCTCAAAAGGTGGTTCGACGGGCCTTTCCTGAGCTTGTCGAAGGGCTCACCACCATCGGTGTTGGGATTCCCTCGGTGTTGGGATTACTGTGGTGGTTGCATTCCATGCCCCTCATACCGGGTCACTACGGCCAACCTGTTCTGAGGTTGTCAAAATGGCTCAGGACAGGTTGGTCAATCGACTCTGTGCTTCAATAGCAAAGTTTTGGGCAAAGTTTTGAAATAGTCGATTGTGACCGCTGCTTCAGCGGCTCGCGGTGAAGCAGTGCCATTGTATCGGCAGTCACCGGGGAGTTCAACTCAAGAGAATTGGAAAGGGCCACACATTGCGTTCATCCGCGAATGAATACCCGGTCACGGCACTTGAGGACTATTTAGAGGATCAAGCGCAGGGAGCCCATCGGCCAGACCGCGACTCCCTGCGGTCTACTTGCGAAGCTAAAAGCCGGAGCCGGAGCCGGAGCCGGAGCCGGAGCCGCCGCCGCTGCTGCGGGTATTGCTGAAACAGTCGCTGCAGTATACCGGGCGGTCTCCCCGAGGCCGGAACGGGACCATGGCGTCGTTGCCGCACTGGGCGCAGACTATGGGGTGCATCTCCCGGGGCCCGCCATCAAATCCCCCCCCACCCCGCTGCTCGGAGCGACGACTGGAACGACAAGTCTGGCAGCGTTTGGGATCGTTTACGAAACCACGGGAGTTGAAGAACTCCTGCTCGCCCACCGTGAATACAAACTCGCCGCTGCAATCCACACATACTAAAGTTCGATCGGAAAGTGCCACTGATTGACCTCCTTGGTTGCCGTGATATAGGGTCCCCGTGATATAGGGTCTCCTGGATATAGTTTTGGCTCAACAGGCCAGAGCAGAGACCGAAGGACGGGTACATAGGTGTGCCTGTGAAAACCTAACCATGCCGCGTTCAATATATACTGGGGTACCTTTAATTGCAACCTCTATTCTTTAACCGCTATTATGGTGGTAAATCGTCGTATTGCTTAATATCGTTAACGTAATCTGACAAAGCAGTACCGTGTTAAGGTAATAATATATATCATTGCTTTGCGGAAGCCGCTCAACAGTGAGAGTGGTCAGACCAAACCGACTTTCTGATGATTTCATCAATTGGATTACTATCCGTCTTGAAGGAATAGGTCACAATTTAGGGAATAAGATATCGAATTCGGTGGAGACCTCTGGATCGCTTGGTGCTATAGGGTTATTGGACCTAAAACCTGGTACGGGGATAGAAATTTCCCAGACGCAACCAAATCTCTCCGCGGGCGGCCGCCGGCAGCTAAACCGGCAGCGGAGCTTCAGCCGATTCTTGGGGTGGGTCCAATTCGACCGCGTTAGCGTTGAAGGCCAGCATAGTGTAGAAACCCATTAGCGAAGTTAGCTCCACCAGGCCCCGGGCACCCAGCAAATCATGCACAGCCTGGAAGGTGGCTGGCGTAACGCGCCGGGACTTGAACAATTCCATGCCAAAATTGAAGACAGCGGCTTCGTCGGGCGGCATTTGGGGCAACGGCTTATTGTCTCGCAGGGCGTCTACCAGGGAATCGCTGAGTCCGTCCGCCCGCCCCAACCCAACATGGGCGTTCCAAATGTAAGGGCAGTCCATGGCTCGGGCGGTGGTCAACATTGCCAACTCTCGCAACTTCTTGGGGACTGACGATTCGTTACGAACATAGTTGAAGAGGGGACGCGCTCGTCGGGCCAGTTCAGGACTGTTCATCAGCACCGACATCGGTCCGGTTCCCACCCCGGCGGGTTCCGGAGCCAATTCGTCGAATATTTCCCGCAGGTCTTCGCTGACCAATTCACGGGTGACCTGAGGTATACGCGCCATGATTGTCCCTCGCTAAGAAGTTAACTGTTGATGACAGGCTGCTGAGTGCAACACCCCCTGGTCTTGGCCTGAACTAGAGGCCGGCCGTCGCTGCCGACTCACGCATGGTCTTCAAATAAGGAATGCTGGCGCTCTGCAACAGAGTCCCCACGTTGCTGTGGAAGTACTGTACTCCCAGGCCCAAGAATTTTGGCACCAGATTGTCGGGGCAACTGACGCCGGCGATGCGACCGGCATCCGAAATGATCTTGACCCCCTTCTCCATCTGGGCCTGGACTTCTGGGTGGGTCTGCTGCCCTGGGAAGCCCATCGACTGAGAGAGATCGCCGGACCCGATGAAGTAGACATCTACGCCATCCACCCTCACCAGCTCATCCAGATTTTCGATCGCCTCGACTTCTTCCAGCATCAGGCAAACCAGGGTATTGTCGTTGGCCTGCTTGATGTAATCTTCAGTAGAGCCGGAGAAGCCGTAGTTAGCCGGGCGGCTGCGGCTGAAGATTCCTCGGTGTCCCAATGGGTAGTATTTGACCGCGTCCACGCTGGCTTCGGCTTCGGCGGCGGTGTTCACGTGGGGCACCTGAACTCCCCAGGCCCCCCGGTCCAAAAATGGGGCGATAATCTCCGGGCGGTTGCCCACCGGACGCACAATCGGCGCAATCCCGGTCAAGTCGGCGGCCCGGACCAGGTCCTCAACGTTGTCGACGGTGATATTGCCGTGTTCATTATCCAGCAGAACCCAGTCGAAGCCTAACTGTCCCAGCATCTCCACCACCGGCGCTGATGGGAAAGTTATCATCACACCGAACACGGCTTTGCCCGCTTGTAATTTTTGCTTCAAAGTGTTTTCACGCATTGTGGGTTCTCCTACAAAATCGATTCCAGTGGATCAACGGAGCAACTTGGCCAGCCAGTGTTCCGCTTTTCATGGCGGCTGGGCTGGTGATTGAGGGCTTGTTGGTCGGCCTTTGCGTTCTGGCGCAAGAGGATTGCGGGAGGATTGTATGAGCCTACTGAATTGCCGTCAAGGACTGGGCTCGTGATAGAGGGACAGACACGCATTGGGTATGCGTCACGGTGCTGGGATATAGCTTCTCTGGAGGCGCTCTCACAGTTATTCTTGACCGCGACAATGGGGGAAGGTAGTATAGTTTTCGTCCACCGCGCCGGGAAGGAAATTGTTCCTGAATAGATAGCTCTCGCATCACAGAGAGATCCCATCACTTTTACTAAGTACTCCCAATGGATTGAAATGCACGTTGCCCCCAGGAGTGAAGAAATCCCCCTTTACAAAAGGGGGAGATTCGATAATTCCCTTTGAATGGGGGCCGGGGATTCTAGTGATACGGTATATTCCGACTCTGATGGCCGGACACAAAGCAAAAGAATTTGATTAT
>JACZRM010000190.1 GCA_022576105.1 Chloroflexota bacterium
TGGGGGGTAGCGTGTATTTTTGCAATTAGAGCGTTGCCTTTATTCATGGCCGGTTGGCCGGGCACGGCCGCTTGGCCCGGCACTATCAGTCCCACCGGCGGGACGCCAGGCCGAATAATCAATTTGGCCCATTTTCAGCTTCGATGTCTCAATCTGCCCGCCGATTTTTTGGTCCCACTGGGCGTTCCAGTCATCGGGAATCATCCGGCGAGCCTGGGGCCACCAGAGGGGCTCGCTTTCGCTGAAAACCTCTCCGTCCAAGACCTCTCCCAGAAAGCAGGTCATATCTCCCGCATCCATCGCATTGAGCACCCGGCAATCCAGATAACCCCAGCAATCCTGCAGGATCGGGCTACCCGATGCTCCAATTTTGTAGTCAACATTGGACAGTTTTTCTTCGTCTCTTCCCGAAACAAATCCGAAGGACTTGAGCAATTGCAACTGGTCTGGGCGCAGGAAGTTTAACGCAAAGGCCCGGCTGCTCTGAATCATTCCCCAACTGTAGTTATCTTTGTAAATTTGCACGATAACTCTGGGCTGATCCGGCACAATGGACGCCGCCCCAATTGAAACCGCGATTTGCACGTTAACCTGGTCTTTGTCGCGGCTGGTCACTGCGGCTACCGGAGACCATAGATGTCTGATTAACGGGGCTATTCGTTGATAGTCCACACCTGCTCTCAACAACTTTCTCTGCGGACCTGCGGGTGTCTTCAGTTCCGGGCCTTTTCAGTTCCGGGCCTCTTGGTTCAGGGAGTGTAGCATTCCGATTTGGGCCGGTCTAGTTTTAATCAAGCGGGAATCTGGCAAGCGGGAAGCCGACCTGATAGAAATCGGCCAGCTGAAAATCGTGACCGAAAACTTTCACAGATTTTTCACACTATCTCAATTTCGATATGATAGCGTCATGGTTGATAAGCGTTGGTTCATAAAGGTGACAATTTCACTGCGGCTAGCGCGTCCCCGGTTTGACCGGGGAGTTATACACTTGCCACCGGGTCAGGGGCTAAACATGTCTAGAGGCCGCAAGACCAACCTCAGGGTACGCTTGACTCCCAACGAACGGGATGTCCTCGAATCGTGGCAGCGTTCCACCAGCATTCGGGCTGGGCTGACTCGGCGCGGCCGCATTATTCTGATGCTGGCCAACGGTGAATCTATATCCCACATTTCCCGCACGGTGGGCATACGCCGACGCTTCGTCTATAAATGGGCGGCGCGATTCCTGGATGAAAACATTGCCGGACTCACCGACAAACCCGGCCGGGGGCGAAACTCGGCAGCATCGACCAAGCCCAATGACCAGCCTCTCGCCAAACCTATTTATCACGAAGCAGAACTCGTCGGCGCTGGTGACGACGTCGGCAATTAACGGACCCAAGTTTTATCCACTCTACCAGTCCGGTGAATTGTCCTCAGCGTCATTGTTGGTCAGCCGCCTCTGGTTACCGCCGTCAGCGTCCATGACGAAGATTTCCCCCGCCCCATAGAGGTAAGACACGAAGGCAATCTGCTGGCCGTCGGGCGACCATACCGGGTCCACATCATCTTCACCGTTGTTGGTCAACCGCCGCTGTTTCGCGCCATCCGCCCGCATGGTATAAATTTCAGCGTTGCCATCCCGGTGCGACACAAAAACCAAGGATTTGCTGTCGGGGGACCATTGCGGAGATTCGTCTCGCTCGGCAACTTGAGTCAAGCGCAGCCCATCAATTTTGCCCCGCCAGGTGCCTCCTTTTTCCTTGGTGGCCAGGTAGATATCATGGTTGTCTTCCGCAACACGAACGAAGGCGATGCGCTCCCCGTCGGGAGACCATGCCGCGTCGGAATCCTGACCTTGGGTCAGCCGTATTAAATTCACGCCGCTGGGGTTGCGCAGCCACAGGCCAGGCTCAGTGTTGCCGCTGGGGGAGTAAAATACCAGCCACTCGCCGTCCGGAGACCAATCGCTCAACGTGTCGCGCACCCCGTTGAAGGTGATGCGGTTGGGTTCACCTTCAGCCAGGTCCATCACGTATAACTCGGTATCGCCATTCTGCCGCGAAACCCATGCCAGGCGATCTCCGCTGGGAGACCATAATGGAGTTTCCTTCGGAGCCTGGCCAAAAGTCAAACGAGTCGATACCTCGCCCTCCCGGACCACCTGGTTAATCTCCAGCGTTCCAGATTCATCGCTGAGATAAACTATCTTGCGATGGTCCTTGGACCAAGTTGGAGCGAAGTCAGCGGCATCATTGTCGGTCAAGCTGGTTAAAACGGCGGTCTCCGGGTCAATGATCATTATTTCCCGATCTCCGCCCGAATCCGAAACAAAGACAATTGGCGGGGACGATGAATCTGCGCAGGCCGCCAGCAGCAGCGTTGCCCCGGCCATGATTAAGCAAAACAGTCCATTGGCCCACCCTAAGCGCATTTTTTCACCAATATCGACGCCATTATCACCAATCTCTAGCTTGTGGAGCGAAACCCGCTCAGTTCCCTGGGGCCGATTATAGTGAAATATTACCGATCACTCCCTTAGCACGAGCTTCAATTTCTCGGCAAATATCTGCCCCAGTGGGCCAGGCAGAATCTTGACAAGCCGATGGGTCATCATTAGCATCATTTTCACTTGCCAACAAATCTAGTCGTCAAGCCGGAACTTAGATCGAGTGGAGGTTAGTGATGAAAGTCTTGGTTGGAGCGAAATTGATCAACGGCACTGGCGGCCCAGTGGTTGAAGACTCAGCGGTCCTCATCGATGAATCTTATATTGTAGCCGTCGGCCCCCGGGCCTCGGTTGAATTGCCACCGGACGTGGAGGTAATTGATGTGTCCGGCATGACGCTGATGCCTGGCCTGATTGACTGCCACGACCATTTGGCATCCAAGGGCTACGACCTTTCCAGCCGCTGGGGGCTCAACGAGCCCATATCGCTGCAGCACCTTCGGACTGCCTATGTAATGGCCCAGACACTGGCCGCCGGCTATACCTGCGTGCGGGATGCGGGCGGCCTGGACGCAGGTTTCAAGATGGCGGTGGAAGATGGGCTGTACCCGGGGCCAAGACTGGTCAATTCGATCAACATAATTTCGCCCACCGGGGGGTTGGCCGACCGGGTCAGCGGCTCCGGACATTCCCATTCCCACGATGACCCCCGGCTCCCATCAGGCGTCGCCGACGGCGTAGATGGAGTTCGCATCAAGGTACGAGAAATGGTTCGAGTCGGCGCGGATGTGATCAAGTTTGCCACCACCGGCGGGGCCAGCTCCCGTCCCGGACACGGCCCCAAGGACATTGAATACACCCTGGAAGAGGTCAAAGCGCTGGTTGAGGAGGCCCGCTCGTTGGGCCGCAAGACCATGTGCCACGCGGTGGGCGGCCAGGGTCTGCGCAACGCGGTGGCCGCCGGTGTCGGCTCTATTGAACACGGCTGCTACTTGGCTGAGGAGCCGGACCTGTCCAAGATGATGGCGGATAAAGGCATTTTCCTGGTGCCCACATTTGAAGTGTATGAGTATCATTCCACGGTCAGCGCGCCCCACATGCAAGTGCGGGCCAAGGAATTGCTGGAAGTTCACCAGGAGAGCATGCACCAGGCCCTGGCCGCTGGGGTCAAGGTGGTGGCCGGCACCGACGCCGGTGGGTTTGTCCACGGCGACAACGCCCGAGAGGTGGAGTTGCTGGTTGAACGGGGCATGTCCAACACGCAAGCGATTCAGGCCTGCACCGGTTGGGCTGCCGAATGCTGCGGGTGGGAAAAGGACATCGGCACCGTTGAACCCGGCAAATTTGCCGACCTGCTGGTGCTGGACGGCAACCCCCTGCGCAACATCGCCGACCTGCGCGACCGGAACAAAATCAAGATGGTCATGAAGGGCGGCCAAGCCTTCGTCAACAAGCTGGAAGCCGCCGTGCCCGCCGGGGTGGCCGACAACTAGCCGGAGCGGGCCTTGCCACCGTTCTAGCGGGACTCAGGGTTAGTTCGCTGGCGGCAATTAACGGGACCGCTACTTCTGAGCCTGTCGGCAGAACGAGAGTTGGTTTAGTCCCATCATCACGGAGCGTTGTCAGCCGGCGCCGCTAACTGACACTTGCCCAAATAGCTAAGTTGACTGAAATCTTGATTGTTGGGGCAAATCCCCCTCGGTCCCCCTTTTACAAAGAGGGATACAGGGGGATTTCCTCGTCGCAACGTCTGCCGACCCAAAGTTTCAGAAGCTGTCCACCGGTCAAGAAACCCCGTGCTCCGCGTTGGACGGTGGCGCCGCTTCCTGTATCATTGAG
>JACZRM010000014.1 GCA_022576105.1 Chloroflexota bacterium
TTCATTGGCAGCTGCTTCTATTACCGCGCTTTCCGGCTCGCCTTTCCAGATGGTAATCGCTGGATTTATGCCGGTCTCATATTCTTCTACCCATCTTGGCTCTACTGGCCCAGCAGTATTGGAAAAGATGCGCTTCTGGTGTTTTTGGTCGGGCTGACCACCTACGGCCTGGCCAAGTGGCTTCGTCAAGGATCGATCATGTCCCTGGGTTTTCTGGTAGTCGGACTCGTCGGCGCCTACTGGATACGGCCCCACATCGCGGCATTTCTGATCATGGGGATCGGTGCGGCTTTGGTATTCAGAAGGTACCGAATTGGAATTTTCACGCCGATCGCCAGTATCGCGACAGTTGGCGCGGTGGTACTTCTGGGCTTCTTCGTTCTTACCAAAGCCTCATCATTCGTTGGCATTGACGAGTTTACCTTGAGTGGCGGCAACGCAGCGTTCGATGATATTCAGCGACGAGCTTTCGGCGGTGGGGCAGCCTTTGAACCGGTCAATTTCAGGGAACCGTTGGGGGTGCCCAAGGCGATAATAACCGTTCTATACCGGCCGTTCCCGTGGGAGGCTCATCGCGGGGCGGCATTGGTCCTGTCTATGGAAGGAGTTTTTTTCCTGATGCTGACAATCTGGAGATTTGGCAGTATCAAAAAGGCATTGTGGGACGCCAAGTCCGACCCGTTTCTGATATTTATATTGGTGTATTCCGCGGTGTGTATTATCGCATTTTCATCTTTCGGCAATTTTAGCATTGTAGGCCGGCAAAGGCTCCAATTCCTACCGGTATTCTTCATGTTGCTGTCCTATCAGAGGCCGGTCAAGGAGACGGTGAGGGCCGTTTTACCCAGGCGGTCTAGAGCATTGAAGGCACGGTTCTTCAACAAAGGTTCCGCGCCCGCAGGTACTGCTGACCAAGCATGAACATTACCCTGAAAAGCCTCCCCAGGACAATCACGCACCCGCGGACATCGTCAATGGGAATGGTGTTCTATGCCCGTTGGACGATCATCTTGTTGAGCCTGCTTGGCATCGGGCTGCTGCTGTGGTTCTACGTCAACCAGAATAGCCTGCTGGCGGGAGCTTACCAGGAGCTGGCGGGCCAGGAGCAATCCGCCGCCCCATTGACCCCGGTAGAACTGGCGGATTTGGCTCACCGAGCCTGCGTGCTGGACACCGGCATCAACAATGTCCAGTCTTTCTTGCAGCCGCTGAGCAGTACACTTTCCCGGGGTGGCTGGTGCGGAAACTATGTGCGAGTGTTCATATCCTTTGCCCAGCAAGAGGGATATCCGGCCCACAAATTCCACCTCCAGTCTGGCGGGCGGTCCCACACTCTGGCCGAAGTGTATTACCAGGGCAAGTGGAGAATTATCGACCCATTCCTCAACTACGCCTATTTGCTTCCCAACGGAGAGATGGCAACCTACCAGGACCTGAGACAAGACTTGTCCTTGGTAGCCAATCCCACTCAAGGGTCGATCAAAGACCCTCGACTCGAACGCATCTACCGTGGTTACGAACCGATTTTTCCCCTCCTGTACCGCGACGCAACCGACTTCTACCCTAAATTCGACCGCAGCGCCATTTACCATAACATTTTTGTGACGCTTAGCTACCCTTTGTCTCCGTTTTATGAAGGAGGGCGCAGGCCGATATTGCCATCCTGGCTGGACCGACCAGAACTGCTGGGAATCTATTTCCTCTCTTTGGTGGTGTTGACCATGTTAGCGCCCGCCGCGGCAAGGTCCGGCGGCAAATTGCGCCGACAGATTGCCGTTGGCGTATACAGTCGTTCTAAACATTCACCCTAGTGTAACTCTGCCGCGTTCCTTCTCCCCCCTACTTGGGCCAGTTCCTCGCTAACCTACTCAGTTGTATGGAGCCTATCGCCAACATGAGTATTGCAACTCAAAAGGGAAGTTTTGTGCTCTCAATTGACACAGAGCTGGCCTGGGGCAGCGTGCACAGCGGCGCATTCAAGCAGCGCTGGAGTCACTACAACCAGACCAGGGAAGTGATCAACCGGCTGCTTAAGCTTCAGGAAAAGTATCAAATTCAGGCTACCTGGGCGTTGGTGGGGCACCTGTTTCTGGATAGCTGTCAGGCCCAAGGCGGCGTGAAGCATCCTGAGATTACCCGCCCGGCCTACGACTGGTTTGACGGAGACTGGTTTGACGCGGACCCCTGCGGTCAGGCCAGTTCCGACCCTAATTGGTACGGCCCGGACATCGTAAAGCAAATTCAGGATTGTCAGGTACCCCAGGAAATTGGCTGCCACGGGTTCTCCCACATGATTGTGGGCGACGCTGGGTGCAGCAGAGAGTGTTTCGAATCTGAGATTAGGGCTTGTCTGGAACAAGCAGAAAATTGGGGCGTAAATCTCAAGTCGTTCATCTTTCCCAGGAATAGTGTGGGCCATCTGGATGTGCTGGCCCAGAACGGCTTCAATTCCTATCGAGGTGGTAACCCAGCCTGGTTCACCAAGTTCTCGGGACGATATGGGCAGATTGCTCGTTTGGTGGACAGCTTGCTGCCGATTGCCCCGCCGGTGGTAACTCCCCGGCTGGTTGACGGCGGGATGTGGGACCTGCCCGCCAGCTACTTTTATCCCCACCGCGACGGTTGGGCCAAAAACATTCCGGTAAGCATCGCGGTCCGCAAGTCCAAATTGGGTTTGGCAAGGGCTGCACGTCACAACTCCATCTTTCACCTGTGGTTTCATCCCTTCAACCTGGCCAGCGACCCGGATGCGTTGCTGCAAGGACTGGAAGAGGTATTTCAGCAGGTCAAGCGATTGCGAGACCAGGGAAAGTTGGATAACCCCACCATGGGGAATTTGGCCGATTCATTGGATCAGCACCGGCAGGAGGTAACGGCATAGTGATTAAGGGTTATTTTGGCGTAATTGGTTTGGGCTATGTGGGTCTGCCCCTGGCGATTCAGTTCACCAAGGCTGGGTACCACGTGATGGGTATTGACCTGGACCAGAAAAGGATTGGCCAGCTCAAAAAAGGACACTCATACATTGGGGACGTCTCGGACGCCGATGTCGAGTCGGCGGTGAACGAGGGCCTACTTTTCCCCTCGACAGACTACTCCGCCCTACGAAAAGTAGAGGCCATGAGCATTTGCGTGCCAACTCCCTTGCGCAAGACACGAGAGCCAGATGTTTCCTATGTTGTGAGTGTAGCTGAACGCATTGGCGAGATTCTCCAGCGGGACCAAACGGTAATCCTGGAGAGCACGGTTTACCCCGGAGCGACCAATGACCTGGTTGCGCCAATTCTGGAGTCCAAAAGCAACCTCAAGGCCGGGCACGATTTCTACATTGCCTTTTCCCCGGAGAGAGTAGACCCGGGCAACGGGAAATACCAGATACAGGATATACCCAAGCTGGTGGGTGGCGTTAACCAAGCGTCTACTAACCGAGCGGTGGAATTTTACCAGAACGTCTTCACCACGGTGCTACCTTTGACTTCATCTAAGGAAGCGGAGATGGCAAAACTGCTGGAAAACACCTTCAGAGCGGTAAACATTGGCCTGGTCAACGAGTTGGCTACCATGGCCCACGGGTTGGGTATCGACTTCTGGCAGGTCATCGACGCCGCAGCTACCAAACCCTTTGGCTTCATGCCTTTCTACCCAGGCCCTGGTTGGGGCGGCCACTGCATCCCGGTGGACCCCTTCTATCTTTCCTGGACCGCCAAGGCCAATGGGTTGGAAACTGGATTCATTGACCACGCGGGCCATATCAACGACCACATGCCCGATTATGTGGTGCGACGAGTAAGCGATTTGTTAAACGACCGAAGCAAATGCCTCAACGGAGCCAACATCCTGCTGATTGGCGTGGCCTACAAACGGGATGTAGCCGACCTGAGGGAATCGCCCGCGCTGGCGGTCATTGATGGTCTGATCAAGAAAGGCGCCGAAATAACCTATCACGACCCCTTCGTCCCTTCCTTTGAGTACCTGGACCGCAAGTGGGTATCACAATCGTTGGACCCGATGACCTTGAGTCGAAAGGACTGCGTGCTGATCCTAACCGACCACTCCAACATCGACTATGAAGCCCTGGTTCGGGACAGCAACCTGATTTTCGATACCCGAAACGCTACCCGTCACGTTCGAGACGGACAAGCCCATGTTGAGGTGCTCTAACACCGATATGATTCTGCGTTGCGGTATACGAGAGGCTTAACCAAGTGGTGCGCGTTCTACAAGTCAGTGCTCGCGATGTGACGGTACAGAAGCTGCTTTTGCCGCTGATTGACCGTCTCACCGAAGAAGGTTATGACGTGGTCAGCGCCTGTACACCGGGTCGCTACACCCCCGATTTGCTCGAGCAAGGCTACGCCATGCGGGCAATAAACATTGATCGGCGTTTTAGCCCCAGGTCCAACGCCAAGAGCGTTTGGGAACTGTACCGCATGCTTCGCCGTGAACCCTTCGACGTAGTGCATGTTCACACACCGGTGGCGGCGGCGGTAGGGCGCGTGGCGGCCCGGATGGCCGGCGTACCGCTGATTCTTTACACTGCCCACGGTTTTTACCACCACGACAACATGAAGCGGCGTACCCGTCAGGCTTACGTCTGGGCGGAGCGGCTGCTGGGTAAGGCCACCGACCGACTGATGACGCAGAGTCAGGAAGACGCAGACACGGCGGTAAGAGACGGCATCCGTCCTCGTGATCGCGTGGTCTGGATTGGCAATGGCGTAGACACCAGACAGTTTCAGCCTGGCCCGCCTCTTCCTGAAGCCAAGGTTCGGTTCGGGATACCGGGTGCAGCGCCGGTAGTTGGGTTCATGGGCCCCATCATTGCCGAAAAGGGTGTTCTGGAGCTGGTTGATGCCTTTGAGCAGACCCTCAAGGCAGTGCCCCAGGCCTACTTGCTGCTGGCCGGTGATGTAATTAACGGCGACCGCGACCTGCAAACCAAAGAGATAATTCGCCAGAAGCTGGCCGGCAGCCGGCTGGCCGACCGGGTCAAGTTCGCCGGCTATCAGGAAGACATCAGCGATTTCATGCAGGCCATCGACCTGTTTACCTTGCCTTCCCACCGGGAAGGGATGCCCCGCAGCATCATTGAGGCCATGGCTTCCGGTAAACCGGTGGTCGCAACTGATATTCGTGGGTGCCGGGAAGAGGTCGCCCAGCATATCACCGGAATCATTGTCCCGTTAAAGGACAGTGAATCTCTGGCAAAGGCAATAACCAAAATATTGCTGGACCCGGAAATGGCCCAACGCATGGGCCGCGAGGGCCGGCGCCGCGCCGAAGCGCTGTATGACGAGCGGGACGTTCTGGACCGGGAAATTCAAGTCTATCAAAAGCTGGTCAAGGAGAAATTGCACCAGGATGTCTTGGTGACTTCATCTGCCCAGCGCTATGTAGAGGAACAGACCGTTGGCGAATCGTAAGCTCCACCCTGGAATTGAGCGACTCCTTGATATTGTGTCTGCCAGCCTGGCGCTGGTGGTGCTGGCCATTCCGTTTGCGGCCATTGCGCTGGCGATCAAGCTGGACTCCCGAGGGCCGGTCTTTTACCGCCAGCAACGGGCTGGGAAAGACGAAAAACCCTTCAACATGGTGAAATTCCGCACCATGGTTGACGGTGCAGAGCACCTGGGTTTGGGATTTGAGGTGGCGCAAAACGACTCCCGGATCACCGTGGTTGGAGCTTTGCTGCGGGCCTGGAGCGTGGACGAGTTTCCTCAGCTTTTCAACATCGTGAGCGGCCAGATGAGTCTGGTCGGACCCAGGCCTGCTCGCCTGGATCAGATAGAAATGTTCACTGAAGACGAGAAACGACGAATGCTGGTCAAGCCCGGCCTCACCGGATGGGCGCAGATCAACGGCCGAAATATGCTGACCTGGAAGGAAAGAATTCAACTGGACCTGTGGTACGTGGCCAACGAGTCCTTTGGTTTAAATTTGAAGATTATGCTCAAGACACCATGGGTGGCCTTTGTCGCCAAGAGCGGCCAGACCGGTCCAGAGGGGGTTACCCGTGATTACGGAGCATAACCTGCCTTCCTCCTGCGTGGTAGGGCCTGAGGTGACAATTGCGGCCACCGCCCGGGTGGGCGAGGGCGCGATTATCACCGGCGATGTGGAAATTGGCGACGGCGTTCAAGTGGGCCGGTACTGCGTCTTGGAAGGCACCGCCGATCGGAAAACCGTCGTCGCGCCGGGGACGCTGCTAGAGGACTTCGTCAAAGTCCATCCCGGCGTCTCGTTGGGAAAGCAAAGTTGGGTGGAAGCCTACACCATCCTGGGACACCCGACCAAGGCCGATCTGACGGGTAGGGACGATTCCGCAGCTTCTCCCCGAGTGGAGGATCTGCTGGTCCAGTCGCCCACCACAATTATTGGTGCGGGAGCTGTAATCCGGTCGCATTCGGTGATTTACACCCACGTTGAGATTGGGGCATCGCTGATTACCGGCCAGGGGATCATGATTCGAGAGCATACCCGCATTGGCGAAAACTGTGTATTCGGCACCCATGCCTCCACTGACGGGTATTGCTCGGTGGGGCCGATGGGTCACATTGGGCAGTATACCCAGCTCTCTCAGTCGGCGCGGATTGGCCGGTGCGTTTTCATCGGCGGCCATACGGTTTTCTCCGACAACAAGCAGGCGATTCGTGCCGTTGAGCACGATTTGTTTGGGGCCAGCATTGGCGACTATGTCCGAATTGGGCTGTCCTGCGTGATTTTGCCTTCCGTGGAAATTGGAGAATTTGCGCTGGTGGGAGCCGGGTCGGTGGTCACCAAGAACGTCCGCAGTCGAGGCGTTGCCTACGGGAATCCGGCCAAATTGCAACGTGAACTGACCGAACAAGAGGTTAGGGAATACCTGGCCTCGGTAGATGTGAAGGACTAATTAGGGCTACGGCCCTTCGACCGGTCCGACTTCGTCGGGACTCTCGATGAAATCGGAGCTCAGGGCGAGCGGACACAACTGGTTGAGGCCCCCTGTTCTACCCGTAATTTTTAGGAGGAATCATGGATAATCGTCCGGCCATTCTAGGTGGTGCACCATTGTTGGAGGAAGAAGCGGGCATTGTAAAGCCCTCCATTGCCGACTACACCACTCCGGAGTTGATGGAGCAGATCAAGCGCGTCCTCCTCAGTAATCAGGTAACCAACGGCGTAAATGTCCGACGGTTGGAAGAGCAGATGGCGGCCTACGTGGGGGTGGAACATATCGTCGCGGTTTCCTCCTGCACCCTGGGACAGACCCTGGCGCTGCAGGCTGCGGGGATCACCGGCGGGGAGGTCATCGTCCCCAGCTTCACCATCGCAGCCACCGCCAACGCAGCCTACTGGAACGGCAGCAAAGTGGTGCTGGCCGACCTGGACCCGGACACCTTCAACATCTCAGTGGAGCATGTCGAGTCGCTGATTAACGAAAACACCAAGGCCATCATGCCAGTCCATGTTTTTGGCAACCCTTGCCAGATCAACGAACTCCAAACCCTGGGCGACAAGTACGGCGTTCGGGTGGTTTACGACTCGGCTCAAGGCTTTGGCTCCAGCTATCAGGGACACAAATTGGGCCGGTTTGGCGACTTTGAGGTCTTCAGCGGCAGTCCCACCAAGCATTTCACTTCCGCGGAGGGTGGGTTCGTAGCCACCAACAACGAGGAACTGGCCTCCATGATTCGGTTGACCCGCAACTATGGAGTCCTGCCCAACTATGATTGCGTACTGCCTGGGCTGAACGCCCGTATGCCGGAAATTAACGCGGTAATCGGACAGGCGCTGTTAACCGGGACCGACGGATTTATTGAGCGTCGCAACAGCTATGCCGCGGCCTACCACCAGCTACTGGGCGACCTGCCTGGCATTAGCTTCCAGAAAATAACTCCGGGTGGCTACTCCACCTACAACTATTTCGGCATGTTGGTGGAGGCCGACCAGTTTGGTTTGACCAATCGGGAACTGGAGATATC
This sequence comes from Chloroflexota bacterium, assembly GCA_022576105.1. The sequence goes on from JACZRM010000014.1 coordinate 7,962, forward strand.
GCTGAAGCAGGAACTCATCGGCACCAAGGTCTACTACCACCCGCCGGTGCACCAGATGCAGGCCTATCGGACCGATCCACCCACGGTCCTGCCCCACACCGAGCGGTTGACCGAACGGATCATCTGCCTGCCCATGTACAACGATATGGACCAGTCCCTGCTGGAGCGGATTGCCGGCTCGGTGCGCCGAATCCACGGCTATGCAGCCCAGGTCCGGCAGGCTCTTTCGGGCGAGGCAGTTCACGCGTGAGCCGAGTTTTGGTTGTTGGGGGCAGCGGGTTCATCGGCCATTATCTGGTGGAGAACCTGGCAAGCAAGCCCCAACACCTGGTGAGCGGAACATTTAACAATCGAAGAGTACAGCAGGAAGGCTGCACCTGGCACCAGGCCGACGTGACCGACGCCCAACGATTGGAAGAGGTTTTCCGGCTGGTGCAGCCAGAGACCGTGGTGGTGCTGGCGGCAATGGCCGATGTGGGTCAATGCGAGCGGGAACCCCAAAGGGCAGCTGCGGTGAACGCGGGCGGAATCCAGAGCATCGCCGGCCTTTGTGGCCAACATCAGGCCAAGCTGGTTTTCCTGTCTACCGAGTACGTGTTTAACGGAGAAACCGGCAATTACACCGAGGATGAAGTTCCGGCCCCAACCACCCAGTACGGGCAGACCAAGTGGGAGGCGGAACAGGCGGTGTCCCAATACTCAGGCCCGTGGAGCATTATTCGTACCAGCATGGTGTACGGATGGCATCCCAGGTCTGACCAGGCAAACCTGGTGACCCGGGTAATCGAGAATCTAAACCACGGGCGGCCCGCCTACGGGTTTACCGACCAGTACCGGTCGCCGATATACGTGAAGGATCTGGCCGAAGGGATAGCCAGGGTGATGGCAGAGGCCTATAGCGGGGTCTCTCACTTGGCAGGCCCGCAATGGATTGGGATGGACCAGTTCGTGCTGGCGATCGCAGAGCAGTTCGGACTGAATGCCCAGTTGGTGCAGCAAACGCCATCTACGGATCAGAGACCCAGTCGCTTGGGGTTGGACTCCACTCAGTCGGTTTCAAGACTGGGATTTCAGCCCAGAGATGCGGTCTCCGGATTAAAGGAAATGCAAATTAACAGGAGGGAGAGCCCATGACGACGAAAGTATTAGTGACCGGCGGGGCAGGCTTCATTGGGTCTCATTTGGTGGAAGCCCTGGCCAGCGAAGGTTACCAGGTGAGGGTACTGGACAGCCTGATAAAGGGCAAGATGAGCAGTATCCAGCCGTTGATTGATGAAGAGCGGGTCAAGTTCGTCGAAGGCGATGTTCGCTCTCGTGACGCCGTGGACAAGGCCATGAAGGGCGTGGACTACGCCTTCCATACCGCGGGCGTTCACATCAAGCGCAGCGTCGAATCGCCCGAAGACATGATCGATGTCAACATCAAGGGTTCCTACAACGTCTTCAAGTCGGCCATGGAGCATGGAGTGAAGCGGGTAATCTTCTCATCTTCATCCAGCATCTATGGAGACCCCAAAAAGCTGCCCATGTCCGAGGATGACCCGCCGGCTCCGGTGGAGCCCTACGGCGCCAGCAAGTGGATGTGTGAGCAATTGCTGGCCCAATTATCCAAGGAAGGCCTGGAGTACAACGCCCTGCGGTACTTCAACGTCTACGGCGAGCGTCAAGCGGCCCACGCTTTCTACACCACGGTCATCAGCAATTTCGTCAAGCGGTTGATCAACGGTGAGTCGCCCATCATTGATGGTGAAGGCAGCCAGTCAATGGATTTCACCCACGTTGGCGACGTTGTGCAGGCCAATATGCTGGCCATGACCGCCGAGGCCCACAATGAGGTATTTAACGTTGGCACCGGTGTGCCTACCACGGTCAAAGAACTGGCCGAGATACTGGCCAAAGCCCTTGGCTCAGAGGTCGAACCTGAATTCAGCGGCAAGCCCACCCTGGTGTCCCGCCGCAAAGCCGACCTGACCAAGATCAAAGAATTACTGGGCTACGAACCCAAGATGGAAGTTCGTCGGGGACTGACCGAGGTTGCCCGAGCGATCGCCGCCCAACCAGACCAATATTAGCCCACCGGCCCGACTACAACCGGTCCGATAACAACCGGTCCGATATCAACCGTGAACAGGGAGAGGTTAGAACATGGAACTTAAGAAGTCACTACTAGAGGGCACCAAGCGAATTGGGGTTTGGGGTGTCGGGCACATTGGCTACTCAACTATGTCTCATTTCGCTGAGAGCGGCGTCCAGTGTGTCGGCTTTGATATTGACCCAGAGAAGGTGGCGCAGATCAACCGGGGAGAAATTCCCATCTTTGCCATGGACTACTGGCTGGGTTTCGACCCCACGTTTCTGTACCAGCATGGCGTAGCCCGCGCTACCACCGACTGGCATGATCTGGTAGCCCCCGACCTGGCGGTGCATTTCATCTGCATCCCCACCGAGCGCAATGGAGAGCCCTTCCTGGAGCCGCTGGAGGACGTTTGTCACAAGCTCATAGAAGCGGTGAAGAGCAATTCTTTTAGCCAGCCACCCCTGATAATCATAGAATCTACCCTCACGCCGACCACCACCGATCAGTTCGTGATCCCCATGTTCCAGTCTGCCGGCCTGGAGGTAGGCAAAGACGTACTGATTGGCTGTGCCCCCCGGCGGGACTGGTTCTCCAGCTCGGACAACAAATCACTACGCACCATTCCCCGCATATTCGGTGGCACCGACGCCCATACCTCCGAGGCCCTGGAACAGGTGCTGTCCATTGTATGCGGTTCTCTGGTGCCGGCCCCGGACCACATGCACGCTGAGGTAGTCAAAAGCATTGAGAACGCCTACCGGCATGCTGAAGTAGCGCTGGCTTTCGAACTGTCTCGAGCCTACCCCAGCCTGGACATGCGCACCGTACTGGAACTGGTTGGCACCAAATGGAACGTGGGAACCTTCTTCCCCAGCTTTGGGGTTGGTGGGTACTGCATACCTCTGTCCAGCCACTACGTCATGCAGGGAGCCGAGCACCCGGAAGAACTGACTATTCTGCGGGAGACGGTCAAGGTCTGCGAGCAGCAACCGCTGCTGGTGGCTCAGACGTTGCTGAAGTCCGGTGTCAAGAAAGTTGGAATCCTGGGACTGTCATACACCGAGAACGTCAAAGTGTTCGCCCAGAGTCCAACGTTGAGCATTTCCGAATTCCTCATGGATGCCGGCGTCGAGGTCAAGGTCAACGACCCCCACTACAGCGCCGAGGAAATCCGCAATATCTCGGGAATGGACACCTTTGATTTCCCCGAAGGTCTGGAGCAGTTCGACGCGGTGCTGGTGGTGGCCGGGCACCGGGAATATCGGCTGGCTGACCACAACAACCTGTTTGAGCACCTGTCTAACTGCCGGATCATCCTGGACAACCCGGGATTGTGGAAGGGCGTGGACTTTGAGGGAACCGGGATTGAATACCACGTGGCGGGTGATGCTTGGTGGCTTGTCGGCCGCGCTCCCGCCGCAGAGTCTGCTCAAAAAGACACTCCCCTGGTGGCGGCCAGCTAATGACCTTGGCGGAGCAGTCGGCGAACCTCTTGTCGAAGCTGAACCTTTCCCCAGAGGAAAGACTGCTCCTGCTTTGCGCCCGTCTCAAACTGAATGATTCCCAACAGGATGAACTGGTTGAGTTGGTACAGGGTGCGCTACGTTGGGACCAGGTCTTGTACAAGGCCCATTGGCATCAGCTGTCCCCCCTGATGTACCACCATCTGCGGGACATTGATGCCGCTCCTGGGGTGCCTGATTGGATCATGGAGCAACTTGAAGCTGCCTATAAACTTAACGCAATCAGGAACCTCCATTTTCACGGCGAGCTGCAAACGGTGCTCAATGCCCTGGAAGCTGGCGATGTACCAGTAATTTTGCTCAAGGGAGCGGCTCTGAGCGGTAGCGTATATAAGGATATGGGGCTCAGGCCCATGGCCGACCTGGACCTGCTGGTTCGTGAGGAACAAGGGGACTCGGCCCAAAATATTCTGCAGGGCTTGGGATTTACCCCGGTTGGCAGCACCGACCAGAATCATCAACATTTGCCTGGAATGACCCGGAAGGGCTCCCTGGTCCTGATTGAAGTCCACCGACATATCGAACGGCGCGATAGCGGACTTCATTTTGACATAAGCGGGTTTTGGTCCAGAACCGAGCAAGCCAACATAGCTAAAAAAGATGTTTCAGTGCTATCCCCAGAGGACCTCTTGATTCATCTTACCCTCAATTTTTATCGAGACCGGCGATTCCGCAGCGCCGCCGCGTTACGGCAACTCTGTGATGTTGCTGAGGTGTTGAAATTTTACCGCGACCGGATGCGGTGGCAGCTTTTCCTGGACAACGTAAACGAATACCAGTTGAATGGCCCGGTTGGCTGCGTGCTGTATCTGGCCCGAGAACTGCTCGATGCCCCGGTTGACCCGAGGGTAGCCCAGGAACTCTGGCCGGAAAACTTTGACCAAACTCAGATTGAGCGGTTCCTTCGTCGGAGGGTGATCGATACCCGAGAGTGGGTCGCCCGATCCTTGGTTCCGGCGGAGCAAGAATACAGTGCCAGCATGATATTGCGCTCAGCGTTTCGGCGCCTGATACCCAGTCGGCAGTATCTGACCCAGAGCTACAACTCTGCTTCTCAGAGAGTGCCGGTAGTGTTCCTCTATTTAATGCGATTAGCGCAAGGGCTCCGCATCTTGGCCCGGGCGGTCCGGCGGCCGGGTGCAATGCTGGAGGATTTAGCAGTAGACCGCTGGCACCATTCCCTGTATCGAAACCGCCGCGGATAAAGGGCGACGCTTGAGAAACCGGACTCGGCGCGTACCAAGACTCGTTTACTCGTGATTCCCAGTTCTGAATCAATTGACAAGGCGATGAAGCATGACTGTAAGGTACAAATCCTTGGAATTGGATAAATTGACCGTGACCATTCCCCAAGAGGTCTTATTTCAAGATTTAGGGGAGGAAACCGTTCTATTGAACGTGGCCACCGGCAAATACCATGGACTGAACGGGGTTGGCTCCCGGATCTGGGAGTTGATCCAAGAAAGTAACCCAATGGAAATGGTCCTGGCTACTCTGCTGGACGAATTTGAAGTCTCGTCAAAGACTCTGGAAGATGACCTGAGCCAGTTCTTGGGCGTTCTTCAGTCAAAGGGTCTAATTGAAATCCATGAAGCAGATGGTCAATAGGCTGGCGCGACTGACCACCGGTGAGTGGTTGGCGCTATTCACTGCTTACCTGTACCTGATCCGAGCAGGATGGTTCCTGTTTGTACGTAAGCAAAACCCAGATCTATGGATTATGAATGTTTCGGTCACCCAAGGCTCAATCTCCTTGCCAATGGGAGCAGAAATGGCTGGCCTGGTGCGGCGGACCCGTTGGATCAACACCGCGGCATCGCACCCATTACCCTGGGCCAAATGTCTGCAACGATCGGTGGCTCTTTGTCTTTGGCTGGAACGCTTGGGATTCTGCGGCGAATTGAAAATCGGTGTACGAAAAGATGGAGAAATATTGCGGGCCCACGCTTGGGTTGAACTTAACGGCCTGGTACTGAATGATGACCTTAGTCATATCAGAAGGTTTGCGGCAATGAATACCAATAGCTCAACCATGGCCCAGGTTGGCCTGCAGTGGGGAAGGCGTTAAGCCCGAAGTATGAGCGGTATCGCAGGAATATATTGCGTGGACGGTGGCCCGGTAGCGGAAGGTGCGCTGAGGAAAATGACCGACGCCGTAGCCTACCGAGGCCCGGATGGGATCAACCATTGGGTACAGGGGTCGGTGGGTTTGGCCCACCTGCAGTTTTGCACTACGCCGGAAGCCCTTCGGGAACAGCAGCCGTTGGTTTCTGAGGGAAATATTGTCGTGGTTTGCGACGGTCGAGTCGACAACCGGGCTGAGTTGCTTCAGGAGCTGCAAATCCTGGCCCCGGTGACTTCGGAATCCACCGATGTGGACCTGGTGCTCAGCGCCTATCTTGCTTGGGGTGTCGACTGCGTCCAGCACCTCTTTGGAGACTTTGCCTTCGCCGTATGGGACCAGGTGGAACAGCGGCTTTTTTGTGCTCGTGACCACCTGGGGATGCGCCCGTTTCACTATTACTTCGACGGTCGTCGCTTCATCTTTGGTTCAGAAATAATGTCATTGCTCCAGCATCCCGATGTTGCGGACGAACTGGACGAAGAGACGATGGCCCTCTATTTGCTGGGCAGAATCGGAGACAGCGAGAGGACCTTCTACCGAAACATCAAGCAAATACCCCCAGGCCACTCCCTCACGGTGACCGGTGAGGGTATTTCCAAGCAGCTGTACTGGGAACTGAAAGCCGATCAGCCCATCGTGCTGGCCGCCGACGAAGACTACGTGGCGCGGTTTCATGAGCTATTTGATCAGGCGGTGCGGTGCCGGCTCAGGAGCATTACTCCCGTTGCCGTGACCCTGAGCGGAGGCCTGGACTCCAGCTCAATAGCCTGTACCGCCGCCAAGATCTCTGAGACTGAGGGGACGCCTGAATATGGGCTGGAGGCATTTTCAGCGGTGTTTGAAGAATGCCCCACCGCCGACGAACGTCCTTTCATCCAAGCCGTGCATGATAAATATCAGATACGGCCGCATTCAATTATCTCCGACGGGTTCTTGGGGTTGAAACCGCTGGAAGGCAGCTACCCGCTGGCGGACCACCCGTTCCCAATTCCATACCAGGCCAGACATGAAGCTATCTTGCGGCAAATAAAGTCTGAGAATATCCGGGTTGTACTGAGCGGCGAAGGCGGCGACGAAGTGATGTTTGGCCGGGTGTCGAGCTACTTTAAACACCGCCTGATGAACCGCCAGTGGCATCAGCTCTATACCGACTTCAAGATGGCAACTCCCGAGTGGCGCCGTCGCTTTTCCAAGCAACTGCTGTTGCATTCAGCGCCGGAATGGCTGCAGAAAATTTTCCGTCGCGGCCGACCCGCTGAACCGACAGTCGCTTCGATAATCAGCGATGAGTTCGCCGAAAAGGTCAACCTTGACCATTTGGTGAACTCGGTGGGGACTGCAAAGAAATTTGATAGCCCCTATTACCAGGAACAATATGAACTGGTTGTGGAATTGGGGCGGTCGCTATTCCTTAGTTATTATTCGCGGTTGTCACTATTGAACCAGGTTGAAACCAGAGTTCCGTTCCTGGATGCCCGCCTGGTCGACTTTGTTTGTCGCGTCCCTCCGGAGCAGAAAGTGCGGCAGGTGTGGAGCAAAGCCCTGCTTCGTAGTGCGATGAAGGGAATACTTCCAGAAGTGGTGCGGCTGCGCCGGGACAAGGGCAATTTCAGTCCGCTCTTCCTGAAAGGTCTGCAAGACCAGGAAGCCAACCGCTTTCACCAGCTACTGGAAAATGGCAACCTGACCAGGCTGGGTTACATTGACCCTATGGAATTGAAGTCACTGTACGCCCAGGTAACCCCGGATAGAAAGTTCCCGGTATTGCCATTTATTGCATTTTTCTCCCTTGAATCCTGGTTGGAACAAACTTTTGAAGGCAGAGGCGGCGGCGTCCTACCTTATCAGACCCGCCAATAAACCCAAAATATTCTAAAGGGGGTCAAGACCATGTTCAAAAGCAAGCGGCTCTACGAGTCGCCGCAATTGGTGACCTACGGTCATCTGGTTGCATTAACCAAAGGCACCAGCGGTACCTGTCCGCCTGGCCAGGTTATGGCCAAGCTGTACGGCGCTGGGGACGATTTGTCGAACCAGTTACAGACTAGTTCGACATTTTGTTACTCGCCATAAGCATCACTTAGGTTTCACTGCACCGTGTGCCGGGGGTGAGTCTCTGCCTCTTATTAGGACGCCGCAACCCCCGGCACTCGGCGGCAAGACCAAGGTTTAGACATGTTGGTAAGAGTATTTTGAAATATAGAGCCTTCGGGCTGGTGATAAAAAGTGATTTCGCGCTGCCGGACCTGGATCCGCTGGATGACGACTCAATAGCATCGACTATTAACGTTAGTGCGGATTCGAATTCAACTCCCGGATCGATTGCAGGTTGGCAGTGGCAGAAGTCAGTGAGACTAATGCCCATGGCCGAACCCTGGCACCTGCTGGAAAAAAGCAGCCGGTACATGCTGCGCTACGGCGATCTATTGCATTTCAGCATCGGCCCTGATCCGACGGATATCGTTTACTGTGCCCCAGATTGGGTATCGGATCGATTTCTAGAAAGCAGCCTTTTGACGCTGGTAATTCCATTTGCCCTACATTTGATGAATCTGCCGGTATTTCACGCGGGCGCGGCGGAGGTAGAGTCGGAAGCCCTGGTGTTCATCGGGCATAGCGGTCAGGGCAAGTCAACGCTATCCGCGGCCTTTGCCCGGGCGGGTTATCCCATGATCACCGACGATGTTCTACCCATCGGCCAAACCAACGGCCGCATGTTGGCGATTCCCAGCTTGCCTTGGATCAGGCTGTGGCGGGAGCGCTTTGAGACCTTGTTCGTTGGTGATCGGGTCGCTGACGTATTTGAAG
>JACZRM010000191.1 GCA_022576105.1 Chloroflexota bacterium
GAGGTGATTCCCCGTATCAAATGAATTAGGGGCCGACTTATTGAGGAAATATCAGGAGCCGATTGCTGAACCCATTGCCCGTTCAACGTCGTAGATTATCTTCCCGTCAGACAGCACCACGCCATCCTCGCATTCGCATTCCACCCGGCCGCCTTGGAATTGCTGCTCGTACAGACTGGCGTACAATCCGCCCCTGGACAGCAGTTGCGCGTGGGTACCCTGTTCAACGATCTTGCCCTGGTCCACCGAAAATATAACATCGGCGGCCATGATGGTGGACAGCCGGTGAGCGATGGCAAGTGTGGTGCGACCCTTCATCAGCGGCTGCAGCGCCGCCTGCACCAGCCGCTCGCTGGTGGTATCCAGCGCCGAGGTCGCCTCATCCAGAATCAAGATTCGGGGCTGATGCAAAATTACCCGGGCTATCGACAACCTTTGCCGCTCGCCACCGGACATGCGGTAGCCTCGCTCCCCGACCACGGTATCGTACCCTTCGGAGAACTCCAGAATCCGGTCGTGTATGTTCGCCGCCCTGGCCGCTGACTCCATGTCCGCGTCGCTGGCATCCGGCATTCCGTAAAGCAGATTGTCCCGAATGGTAGCATGGAACAAGTAGCTCTCCTGAGCAACGTAGCCGATCATGCCGGCCAGGGATGCCTGTTTTATCCTCCGCACGTCGTAACCGTCGATGCTTACCGTCCCTTCGGTAGCGTCGTACAAGCGGGGGATCAAGTAGGAAATTGTGGTCTTTCCTGCACCGCTGGGGCCGACGAAAGCCGCCAGTTGTCCGGGTTCGATTTCAAAACTGACCCCATTCAACGCCCAGCGGGATTCAACTTTGTTCTTCTCGGTTGGCGTCCCATTTGCCCCCCGTGTGCCGCTTACCAGAAGATTATAGTTCACCCTGACCGAATCAAACTTCACTGCGCCGCTGACTTGCCGGGGCTCCAACGCGACCGCATCGGGAGCATCCACAATCTCAGGTTCGATATCCAGGTAGCCGAAGATTCTCTCGAACAGCGCCAGGGAGGACTGCAACTCCACCGACACCCGCAGCAGGGTGCCGATGGGAAAATAAAGCCTGGATTGAAGGGTGGTGAAGGCCACGATAGTGCCGGCGGAAATTCCGTCCCGACCAACGCCCAGCAGCAAATATCCCGCCAGAACATAGATGATAATGGGCGATATTGAGAAGAAACCCTGAATGATCGCCCATACCGTCTGGCCGGTCATCTGCCTCAGGATTATCAGGTCCATCAGCTTCTGGTTTCCCTGCTCAAACCGGTCAACTTCCTGGTCTTGCCGCCCAAACAACTTGGTCAGCATTATTCCAGAGATGGACAACGTCTCCTGGGTGATGGCGGTCATTTCCGCCGTCGCTTTTTGCACCTCAGCCGACACGGCACGGCGGCGCCCGCCCACTTTCTTGGTGATCAAGGCGAACAGGGGCACCACTCCAATGGCCACCAGCGTGAGCTGCCAGGACAGCACCGTCATGGCGATCACCGTGCTGATAAATATCACCACGTTGGCAATAACGTCGGTAACGGTAGAGGTAACCACGTTCTGTACGCCGCCCACGTCGTCGGCGACCCGCGATTGAATCTCACCGGTGCGGGTGCCGGTGAAAAAATTCATCGACAGCGACTGGAGATGGCGGAAAAGCCGGCTTCGCAGGTCCCGCATCACCCGCTGCCCGACCGTGTTGGTCAAGTAGGTCTGGGCGATACCGATTGCGCTGGTCACGATGGTGACCGCCACCATAACCCCGGCCAGTATCCAGAGTAAGTTGAGGTTGGGGATTCCGTTGCTGGGAAACAGCGCTGAATCGAACACCACCCGGATCAGCAGTGGATTCACCACGCCCACACCGGCCGACACTAGAATCAACAACCCTACCGTGGTCACCGGACGGGAGTAAGGGTTGAATAATGCCGTGATCCGGCGGATTAGGCCACGTTGGGGAGCAACCTGATCGAGCGATTCAACTTGGTTTATACCCATGGCCCCATTATACCAGCCAGCACCGAACTATTTGGTCTCCTTGTGCGGCCCCGTTGGGACCACTGAGCCAGTTGATCATAAAAACGGAAAGTGCATCAGTCTGGAGTGCCCAGGATGGGGGTCTGTCACACCGGCGAAGGCCGGTGTCCAGATACAATCGCGATTCAGGCGCTTAGTGGATTTCGGCTTGCGCCGGAATGACCAGAACTAAACCGACACACTACCATCAACCGGCCAAACTGGTCTGCCCTATGCCAACCTGTTACACTATTTTCCGCCATCGTTGAGCCTGCTTCCAGCGAATTGAACAGCGTAAACGACGCCGAATGATCACGGTTGTATATAGACCAGTCAGCAAACTTCAGGAGATTAATCTCATGGTGCAACCAGTAGACATCTTTGGGCTGATTCCAGTTTGGGTGGGGGTATATCTGGCGGTGTTGCTGGCCTTTTCATTCTCGGGATACACTATCTACCGCCGAGTGTTCCGCCTGATCCTGCAGGGTAAGTCGGTGGCCCGCTTTGACCGCCCCTGGGAGCGCCTGACCGGTGCGGCTACTATCGTATTGGGTCAGCGTAAAGTCTTGCAGCGGGTCGGCAGCACCGACCCCCGCAGCCGCCGAATGGACCTGTCGGGGCTGGGCCACGCCGCCATTTTCTGGGGGTTCCTGTCCTTCAGCCTGAGTTACCTGATCTTCATCTTTGGCAACTCCATCTGGCATCCCCTGGCCGAGACCATCCTGACCAGCACCGGGGTCAAGGTCTTCAGCATCTACCTGGACCTGGTAGCGGTGGTCCTGTTGGCCGCTCTGTTGTGGGGAGTGACCCGCCGCTGGCTGTCCAAGCCCTACCGGCTCAGCTTCGACCTGACTCGCAACATGGACGCGGTCATCGTGGTGGGAATGACCGCTGCTTTGATGGTGGTCACGCTCCTGGTTCACGCCTTGTACGTCGCTAGCGGAGGGAGCGGCCCGGAATCATCGGTCATCATCGGCAGCGCCATCGGCAAGGGGTTCAACGGCCTGGGCCTCAGTACCAGCGTCGCTGGCAGCCTCCAGGTCATCTTCTGGTGGGTGCACCTGGGCGTCATCCTGGGCTTTGCAGTGTATATCCCCTTCTCCAAGCACATACACATGGTGGCCGCCCCATTGAACGCCTACTGCCGTTCGCTGGAACCCAGTGGAGTCCTCGCCACCATCGACCTGGAAAACACCGAACGGTTCGGCGCAGGTCGGGTGCAGGACTTCACCTGGAAGCAGCTGCTGGACGGCTACGCCTGCGCGGTCTGCGGGCGCTGCACCGACGCTTGCCCCGCCAACATTACCGGCAAAATACTATCGCCGATGCACATAGTCGAAAACCTGAAAGAGCACATGATCAAGATCGGGCATCAGGGGGAGCGCAACCCGGAGCACGTTGAACCGGAACCGATCATCGGCAACGCCATCTCCGAACAGGCTATCTGGGATTGCGTGTCCTGCGGGGCCTGCATGGAGGAGTGTCCGGTGGTGGTTGAACACGTGCCCACCATCATCGACCTGCGGCGCAATCTGGTGTTGGAAGAGTCCAAGATGCCCGAAACCGCCAGGAACGCCTTGCTGAGTATGGAACAGCGCGGGCATCCCTGGCGCGGCACTCAGTATTCCCGCACCGATTGGGCCGAGGGGCTGGACATACCAACCTTGGCCGATAAGCCCGATGCCGAGATTTTGTTTTGGGTTGGCTGCACCGCCGCGTTGGAGCAGCGCAGTCAGGGCATTGCCCGGTCAATGGTCAAGGTACTCAAGGCCGCCGGTGTGGACTTCGCCATCCTGGGCGAGGAAGAAACTTGCACCGGGGACCCGGCCCGGCGCATGGGCAACGAGTACCTGTTCCAAACCTTGGCCCAGCAGAACGTGGAGACACTGAACAAATACAACGTGAAGAAGGTGGTGACTATTTGTCCGCACTGCTTCAACACCATGCGCAATGAGTACCCCCAGTTTGGCGGCGAGTACGAAGTGCTGCACTACAGCCAGTTTGTGGACCAGCTGATCCAGGAGGGCCGCGTCAAACCGGTAAAGATGATGAACGTGAGCATGGCTTACCACGACTCTTGCTATCTGGGCCGCCACAACGGAATCTACGACCAGCCGCGCAACGTGGCCCGGGCCATCCCGGGACTGAAGCTGGTGGAGATGGAGCCCAACTGCCGCCAGCGGGGGTTCTGCTGCGGGGCCGGTGGCGGCCAGATG
>JACZRM010000192.1 GCA_022576105.1 Chloroflexota bacterium
CCACGGCCCCCCCGGCTATCTGTAGTAGCGCCAGTGTGCCCAGACTGCCGGGTCGGTGCCGCCGGCCGGGATAGGTGGGGCTGCCCGGATTCACCAAGAGCACCCCCTCGCAGTAGCAAATGAGCTCCTCATGGGTATCTCCAAAAACCACCACGTCTACTTGCTGTCCAAACTTCTTGGCCAGCAACTCCCTGGTCCCGCTGCGGGGGAACTGCAAGGATGATCCGTCGGGGCTGGTGGTTATGCCCGGCGTGGGCCATTGGATATCATGGACCATTCCAATGTTCACACCCTCCAGCGGCACCACCCGAGTAACCGCTGCCAGGCGATCACCCTCTTCTGTTGGGTCTTCGTATCCCCGGACCGCCAGGACCGGCGCCACCGTTTCCAGGCTGTCCAGCACCCCCAGGCATTCCAGGTCGCCGCTGTGGAGGATCAAATCCACACCGGCCAGGGCCTGGAAAACCTGTTTGGGCAGGTCCTGCCCGCTGCCGGCGGAATGAGTGTCCGATATCAGACCAACTTTCATGGGGAACCGGCTGCTTCAGGTCCGCCGGCGGGCTCGGCAGTGGTCTCAGCAGTAGTTTCAGCCGTGGTCTCAACGGTGAAATTTGGCGCCAGCGCCCGCAAGGTTTTCAGAATTGAAGAACGGGTCGCTCCGTGGGGAAAGGCAACCACGGGCATGCCGGCGCCCATTTCCCGGAAGCGTCTCAGCTTGGACCGGCAGGTTTCGGCGTCGCCCAGCACCGTGATGTTGTCCAGCATTTGGCCGGAGATGGCGGCCGCGGCCCGGTCGCGATCTCTTTCGGACCAGGCCTGGCGGACGGCATCGGCCTCGGCTTGATAGCCAAAGCGGCAGAAAAGATTGTAGTAGTATTGGCCCATTCCGCCGATATAGTAGGCCATGTGGTCTCTGGCTTCCCTTTCCACCTGGGCCAGCTCCTCGGGATCATCGGCCACGCAGCAGAGAATCTGGGGTGCAACGGTAATCTGAGAGATATCCCGGCCCACGGCAGAGGCCGCTTTGGCAACCTCTTCTTTCAAATCCGGCAATTGCTGCTGGTCGACCCAGATCGGCAGCCAGCCATCGGCCAACTCCCCAGTCAACCGCAGATTCCTGGGTCCCAAGCTGGCCAGATAAATGGGCAGGCGCTGCTGCACCGGCGAGACTCCCAACCGAAACCGCTGCAACTGAAAGATTTCTCCTTGATAGTTGACCGGATCGCCACTCAATGCCATGCGGATAATCTCCAGGTATTCCCGGGTGCGCCGGAGCGGCTGGCGGTAGGGAACGCCGTGCCAGCCCTCGATAACGGCGCTACCGCTGGTGCCCAGTCCGAGAACGGCGCGGCCCTGAGAGATCAGGTCCAACGAGGCAATGCTCTGGGCGATGAGACCCGGAGTTCGGCTGAATACCGGGATGATGCCCGTGCCCAGGCGCAGGGTCTTGGTGTGACAGGCGAGGAGCGTGAGGACCGTAAAGGCGTCCCGGCCCCAGGATTCGCCCGTCCAGCAGGTGTCGTAGCCCAGGGCTTCCGCCTCCTGCGCCACGGCGATCAGGTCCTGGCCCGAGGCATCCTGGCGGCTGCTGAGGGTCAATCCGGTGCGAGGCAAAGCTGTCATGCAGGAATTAAGATTGGGGGAGCCGGATTGCCCGTTTGCAGTAGTGCGGTAAATCCTGGAAATCGGAGGCTATTGGGAAAGAGGGTCAATTCCGGTTTTCCCACAGGGTAAAATAATCTGGTGTATCGCCGGGAACGGATTCGGCCAATTCCTGCTGGCTGAGCTTCTTCAACACCGCGCTTTCTTCTTCGACCAGGCGAGTTATGACCCCACTCCATTCCGACAGCGCCGCCGCATCGGAATGGCCTCCCAGAAATTCTTGGAGGCTTTTCACCAGCTTCTCCGAGTGTAGAGACAGGGCGCCGCCACTGATGACGAACACCAATACTGAAGGCAGATCCTCTTCGTCGTCTGGGTCTACGCCCAGGCGTTCCAGGATAAAGTTCATGGCCATTCCGCGGATCGACTCTTCCAGGCGCATGGGCAAGTTCATCAAGTGAGAAAAGGGGAAATCGGTTGTTTCGCGAATCGCCTGGGAAAACTCGGCCTCCACGCACCGGAAGAACTCCTCGCTGAACAGGTCACCAGTGTTGAGCAGCGACACTTGCGGTACTGTCTCCCGCAAATCTACCGTAATGAATTCCCTTAGATGGGGAAAGATGTAAAGCTGTATGTCGGGGTGCTCATCTTCCGGCCATTGGCCCTTGAACAGCTCTTCCATTGAAGGGGGCACTCCTTATTCTAGCAGATAGCGGCAGTAGATCCGGCCGCCCGCGGAGAGGGTAACTTTCGGCGAGGGGCCGGGTAGCCGGGAAGGTGGGCGAAGTTCTGGGGGGTAGGGCTTGGGTGCTGCTGAGAAAGCTGAAACCTAGTCTACAACAATTTGCCAATATCTTCTAGCTGACGGCAGAGCCAGTGGTGGATATCTTCCCGGGAAACCGTCTCATACAGATTGGCCGCCCGCTGTTGGCGCTCTTCGGGAGGCATATTCACCGCCTGGTAAAGGGTTTCCATGGTGCCCTCGATGTCGGTCGGCGATACCGAGAGGGCATCATGCAGCAATTGAGGGTGGGCGCCGCTGCTTTCCGAGAGTATCAGAATTCCGGCCTTGGTGTTGACGACCGGACCCTCCTTGGCTACCAGGTTCATCCCGTCGATTATGGTGTTAACCAGCAACACGTCGTACAACTTCATGCCCGCCACGGCCTGGCTGTAATTGTTTTCCATGAATGCCCGGATGGGCTGCCAATCCTCCGTGCCATAGGTCCGGTTTATCTGGTCGATCAGCTGCTGTATTTCATCCATGTACCGCTGGTACTGCCGGATGTGGGTGCGGGACAGAACCAGAAAAGCCAGGAAGGTAACCTTGCCCTGCAACTCAGGGTGGCGAGATAGGAGCAGGTCGTAGGCTTTAAAGCCCCGCACCACATTCTTATTCGGCTCGGCCCGGTCGACCCTAACGATGGTCGTGTCGTTGAGCAGCGGGCGGAGTTTCTCCTCGTAATCCAGGGCCCGGGGAGAACCGGCTATGCGTTGGACCTCAGCCACGTTGATGGACATGGGGTATAGGTTGACCTGAGTGGACTGCCCGTCCCGCTGCACCAGGTGCTTCCGGCGGTCGACCTCTGCCTCCGGCAAAAACTCCTCCACCGTGTCCAGAAAACTCTGCCGGTCCAGGGGCGTCTGGAACCCCACCAGGTCGGCGCTGCATAGGGAGTCGCAAATCTCACGAATTATATACAAGGGGACCATTTGCCAGTAGCGGGGCGTCGGCCAGGGAATGTGGATAAAGTGTTGAATTATTGCATCGGGAATTTCTGCGCGGACCTGCTTCGACATCAGATAAAGGTGATAGTCGTGGCTGATGATTATTGGCGGCTGATCTCCATCTCTGGCCTCTTCAACCACCGCCCGGGCGAAGGCCTGATTCACCGGAACGTAGCCGCCCTGCCACGCGTCGTGGACGCTGGCGTCGACGTTGGGATTGTAGGGCGGGTTCCACATGTAGTGCTGGAGGAACCAGAGCAGCGGATTGCAGATAATATTGTAATACTTGTGGTAGACCCGGCGGGGCGTCACTATGTAGCGCAGGTTGATTTTGTGGCCGGGTAAGGGAGACTTAAAACTGGGGGCTTGTCCCTGGTTGGAGACAGTGCGGTCTCCTTCCCCCATGGCGCTGGCGATCCAGGTAAAGTTGACCATCTGGGTGAGGGAGTTGAGCGCGGTTACGACACCACCGCTGCCCCGGCGGGCTTCGGTGCGTCCTTCGGAGGTAATCTGATGCTCTACCGGGCCCCGATTGGTGGCCAGAATCAGAGGCCGCTGGGAAAGTACAGTGTCGCACAGGTGCTGCAGGTCAGCCAAAGGCTTATCCCGAGCCAACACTTGCATGATCCCTCGCCTCCAGTCGCTAGCCCCACCTGGGTCCCGTTTTCGCTTATATCGCTGCTGGGATGTTGCCAAACCGCGATAACGCCTGGTAGGGGCCAACGAGCGGTAAAGACAAATTCAGGTTAGCCGCAATGCGGCGAGGTTGTCAAGCAGAGTCTTTGGAATGTCATTGCGAGGGCCGCGGTATGCGTCCGGCCCGACCCTGGCGAACGCCTGCCTATATAGCAACCCGGACTTGTA
>JACZRM010000193.1 GCA_022576105.1 Chloroflexota bacterium
CTTGGTGGGAACCAGTCCCTCTCCCTGTAGGTAGGCCACGTTATAGGCCATCAACCGGGCCACCTCGCATTCGGTATAGCGGTCGGCCAGCAGGTCGCGCACCCAGTGGGTCTCGATCAGCGGCCGGCCGTTGTTGCTGGTCTCGGAGGCGTATTCCCGCACCTCGTCCAGCAGGCGGCGGGCCATGGCCGAATAATCAATGCCGGAACGTTCAAAGTCCAACAAGGTAACC
Source organism: Chloroflexota bacterium (assembly GCA_022576105.1). The sequence continues at coordinate 233 of JACZRM010000193.1, forward strand.
GCCACGTACCAGCCCCGGTTCTCTTCCCCCACCACGTTGCTGCAGGGTACCCGCACATCATCGAAAATGACCTGATTGAACTCGTGCCCGCCGAACATGTTGATCACCGGCCGGACCTCAATCCCCGGGGTTTTCATGTCCACCAGAATGAAGCTAATGCCCCGGTGTTTGGGAGCCTCGGTGTCGGTGCGGGCCAGGCACATGATCCAGTCGGCCCGATGGGCCAGGGTAGTCCAGATTTTTGCGCCGTTGATGACGTACTCGTCGCCGTCGCGCACTGCCCGGGTGCTCAACGATGCCAAATCCGACCCGGACTCGGGTTCGCTGTACCCTTGGCACCACTGCAATTCGCCTCTGGCGATGGGCGGCAGGTGGGCCTGCTTTTGTTCTTCCGAGCCGTGAATCATCAGCGTCGGCGCCAGCATCCGCACGCCGAATATGTCCCGCCCGGGGGCGCGCAGATAGGCCAACTCCTCATTGTAGATCGCAGAGCGCACCGGAGACGCGTCCTGACCGCCGTACTCTGTGGGCCAGTGCATGGTCAGCCAGCCTTTTTGGGCCAGCTTCCGCCGCAGATCCTTGGTGAAGTCCCAGTCCCATTCCTCGGGCCAGCGCCCGCCGCCTTCCCAATCGGCCGGCAGTTGCTGCTGCACAAAAGTGCGCAACTCATGACGGAATGATTCATCTTCCGGGGTGAACTTGAACTCCACGCGAACGCTCCTGATTGGGTCGGTGATCGGCGGGAAGGGACCTGCAGATCACCACCAAACCTTTGGCGGTTAAACCCCGACAGCTACACAGGTTACGGTCCTGACCACACCGGTCACTGTGTGAATGCGCTCGGTTACCACATTGCCAACCACCGACATGTCGTCGCCGGCAATAACCGCGATGATATCGTAGGGGCCGGTGACCACGTCCACAGAGTCAATACCGTCAATACCTCGCAGTGTCGCGGCAACGTCTCGGGTCTTGCCCACCGCGGTTTCAACCAGAAGATAAGCTTTGGTAGTCATGCTGCCTCCTTGGGCAAACTTAATCGGGGGAAGATGGTCTGGTGAGGGAAATCTTACCTGGAAAATCTACGGGTTTGCCGCCCGATTTTACCTGGCTCAGGCAGCTAGAGGCTAATTCTACGGTGGGCCTTTACTTGTGTCAATTGCAGCAATCTCCAGCATCAATTGCCGGGGTTCCTCTGGTCTCGATACGGCCCTTCGGCCTGCTAGGCCAACGTCAAGCTCCATGTTGATTGAGTAGCGAAGCGTATCGAAATCCCCTTTTCGATAGCGTCTCTTTCTAGGCGGTCTAACCGGTCTCGATACGGCCTTTCGGCCTACTCGACCAACGTCAGGCTTGGCGTGGATTGAGTAGCGAAGCGTATCGAAATTCCCAAGTGAATGGGCACAACCTACTGAGACCATAGGCGGGGAAACGCGGCCCAGATTCTCAAGTCGCCGTGTTTTCGCGGAATCAAGCCGAAAAGATTTCCCGGAAGGTGTTGGGCATTCAGAGTATAATTTTGTTGATGTCTCAAGCAGCAGAATCAATGAAGCTGCTGGCCAGCGGCGCGTCTGAATTGGGGATTGTTCTCAGTGACCGTCAACTGGGCCAGTTTGAGACCTACTACCAGCAGTTGGTCGAGTGGAACCAGCGGATGAACCTGACTGCCATCACCGACTACCACGAGGTGCAGATCAAGCATTTTCTGGATTCCTTGACCCTGTCTCTGGCGGTTGCCCCCAGCAGAATCGCCAAATGCCGGGTGATCGACGTGGGCGCCGGGGCCGGGCTGCCGGGAGTGCCCCTGAAAATCGCCTTTCCGGACATTTCCCTTACTCTGGCTGAAGCAACGGGCAAGAAAACCAGGTTCCTGCAGCATTTGGTTGATACTCTGGGATTTGAGGACGTGGCAGTCTGCACCGGTCGTGCTGAAGAACTGGCCCAACGACCTGACCTGCGGGAGAGTTTCGACCTGGTCCTGGCCCGGGGCGTGGCCAAGCTGGCGGTGTTATCGGAATACACCCTGCCCTTTTGCGCACTAGGGGGCCAGGTAGCGGCCTGGAAGCATGTGGGTATTGAGCGAGAATTGTCCAACGCGCAACCGGCAATCGAAGTACTGGGAGGGCGACTGGAAGGCGTGCACCGGGTAAGCGCCACCGGCCTAAGCGATGATCGGGTACTGATAGTGCTGGACAAGGTAAAACCGACGCCAGAGGGGTTCCCTCGAAGACCAGGCCGACCCGCCAAGCGGCCGCTGTAAAATGGCCAAAATCACCAACGGGTGGAGAGAGAATGAAAGAGAGGACGGCCCGTTGCCGTCCTCTCTCTGTATTGACTCATTGACTAGGTCAGTGGCTTAGAGAACCACGTTCACTGTATTGGAACAGTTGGTAGTATCGTCGGCTCCTTGTCGACGCAAAGGCCAAAGGTTTTTCAACGCTGATCCAGCGCCTTGAACACCCGAGTCTGTTGGACGTCTACTTTGAAACCATCTATGGAGGATGGAATTTTCCCCAACACCGCTGATGATTTCTCGATTACCAACACGCGTATACAGGCTTCTCCGTCACATTCTCCCAGGCCGGTTCCAACGACGCCGGGTAACGACATCAGTCTGAAGGTATTCTCGGAAAGAACTTCTTCGATTGTTTTTTCCGGCATGACCCCTCCTCGGGGGGATGGAATCGTCTCCAGGGGGCCACTGGCCAGTGGCCCGGTCAAAACCGGGATGAGGCACATCCGGAGAAATGATAATTTCATCGTCCGCCAGCGCCAGTCACTAAAACTTGGACTTCCAACCGGGGGTCGCGCCGACTCCCCATCGTCAATAATGGGATAAGGGGCCGGTGACTGCCGGCCCCTTATTGTCTTCCTTAATCTCCGATGTTGTATTACCTGGTGAAGGTGCTGGGGTTGACCACATCCAGGCCTTGAACCCAGGTGTAGGTGCCATGGGTCAAGCCGGTTACCTCCGCCTGGTAATCACCCAGAGGAGCTCCGCCCACCAGTTTGAAGGTGACACTGCCGTCGTTATTGGTGTCCCCACCGAAGTTGCTCCAGCAGGTGTCGCCTGAGTCTGCACTACAGTCGAATACGCCGTCTCCGTTAGCGTCATGAGCCAGCGTGGCCAGCACGTGGGCCAACTCTACGGGGCTGTCGTCAACGGTGAGAACACCACCAGCGTCGCTATCCTGACGGACATTAACCGTGAACGCCAGGTTCCTCTTCTTGGAATTCCAGGAGATGTCGAAGATGCCCATGTCGTCGGCGCCCGCTATCGAGTCATTGTCGGTATTGGTTACTGAGACATCGTCAGATGCCATGCCATTATAGTCTGCATCAGCACTATTCGCCGCCGACGTGTTGATCATGTAATCAACGTCGCCATCCACCGTGCCGTCGTCCTCCATGCCGGTGACGGTGACTGTCTGCGGCGTATCCCAGTCGCCGGCGGTAAATGTGAGGACGTTGGGTGCGACCGTACCCTCGTCTGTGTTGGAGGACGACAGATCGATCCTCACGTCGTTCAAAGGCTGAGCGTCGAGTACCACGGTGAAAGTGTCCTGGCCGCCGCTCTCGGAGGTGACCAGCCCGGTTGTGGGGTTCACGGTGATCCCCGGAGGCGGCGGAGGAGTTGGCGTCGGGGTCGGCGTCGGCGAGGTTGAACCCCCGCTACCTCCATCCATAGTGACATTGAACCGCTCTAGTATGAGGCCTATAGGACTGCCAATGGTGACGGTGCTGCTGCCCGCAAACAGAAGGGCAACGGGGTTATTGCCATCTTCGCTGACGATCAGCGAACCCGAGTCTCCCCCGGCGCTGAACCCTCCCGGAGTAATTATGATTTGTTCAACAAAAGTGGCAGTACCGGAAGCATAGCTAACTCTTACCGAGGCGTTAATGCTATCAACGAGGCCGTGGGTTTCTATGGTGGTCCGGCCGTACTTCTTCACCTCCATC
>JACZRM010000194.1 GCA_022576105.1 Chloroflexota bacterium
GCCCACCTGAGCACCGGCGCCTACGGCGGAGTTGCTTTCACCGGCAGCGTCGCCCAGGAATTCCAGGCAGTTACTCTGGAACCTTCATTCGCCGCCCAGGTCGAACTACAGCCGCCCTTGCCCTCAAGCTGTGCATTCTAAGTCATGTACCCGGAAGGCAAATGGGTTACTCCCTGGTCTTATATGGGCCTGCACACAGGTAGAATCAATGAGATTTTGTTAGAGTCGGTATCGATGCCGGGTTGGCAGTTACCTTTCAATCAACCCATCAATAAACCCACATCAATAAACCAGTCAATAAACCCACAATAGGCGCCACTACTCTAATAATGCGATCAGCCCTAACACCCATGCATCGCCTGGCCGACAATAAGCGCTTTTCATCGGCTTTCCTCATCCTGATGCTCCTGCTGGCCGGCGTTTTGCTGCTGGCCTGCAACCCCTTTAACAATGACGAAGACGAGGGGGAGATGAACGGTGAATCATTAGAAGCCGTCGATGTCAGCCTGGATGCAACCGAAGCGGACCCCGGCATCGACGATCCGGAAGCCCAGCGTTCCTCAGAAGTTGAAAACCTGGTCGATAGCGGGGAATCAGAGATTCAAGCTGCTCCTGAATCTACCCCGGAGCCAACTGCTGCGCCAGACCCGACCAGCGAAACCATGCCCGAAGAAATTCCGACTCCCACCGTGGCTGCGCCGGCAGTAGAAGCCGCCGCCGTGGCCGCCGGTACTGCCGACGATGCCCGTAATTTAGCCTGGGCCTATCTTTCCCAATGTATTTCGCTGGCCTTTGGAGACCTGGAGGCCCGACAAATTCAAGGCGAATGGTTTGTGCAAGCCGCCGGTGAGGCCCCGGACAAATACGGCCTATGGAAAGTTGACACGGAGGCCGGTCAGGTCTTGGCGCATAATATACGGGCGCGGCAGTGGGACCCATTGGTGAATCAAAATTGCACTTCGGAGGTCTTTTCGGCGTTTTTCACACCGACACCTTCCCCGTTGCTCAATGCAAATATCACCGAAGCCGGCCAGGCGGCAACCACCCTCTGGGCAACCTTGGTAAATTGCTATCCCAACATGTTGGCCAGCGACCTTGACGCCACTCTAAACCAGGCCCAAGGCAACTGGGTGATAACTACCAAGCCCGAGGTCAACGCCAACTACGGCGTTTGGGCCATCAGCAGCGACGGCACGGTGTCTCCCCAGAACCGGCAGGCCCATGGAGTATTTGACCAACTCCGGGGCGGCGTCTGCTAAAACCCCTGGCATCGGGTCCTCAATCCCGCCCGTTTTAGTGGCTCACCGCGGTACCAAAACCCAACCTGGTGTGTTATTCTAATGGGCGCGCCTTTGGCCGTACACGTTGACCAAGGCCCCAACAAATCCTGACAATTATCAGATATTGAAAAGGTCTCCGCCATGGACGCATCCCAGCTAATACACCTGAAAGAAAATACAAAGATTCCCCAGTTTGGGCCGGGAGACACCGTAAGGGTCAATTTCCGCATTCGGGAAGGTGATCGGGAGCGCGTCCAGGCTTTCCAAGGGGTGGTCATACGCCGACAAAACGGCAAAGGTCCGGCTGCTAATTTTACCGTCCGTCGCATCGCCGGGGGCGGAATTGGCGTCGAGCGAATATTTCCTCTGCACTCTCCGCTGATTGACTCGCTGGAGGTTACCCGACAGGGTTCAGTCCGGCGGGCCAAACTGTACTACCTGCGCGGCCTGCAAGGACGGGCCGCCCGTATTAAGGAAAAGCCCCTGCCCCGACGGCAGAGAGCCCAGGCGCCGGAGCCGGAGGCTGAAGCCTAGCCGGGCCAACACTAACCTTCCCACTAACCTTCCCGCTAACCTTCCCTTGATGGCTGGGTTATGAACTACGCAGAAATTGCGGTAGACGCCCCGGTTGCACCAGCCCGCACCTTCTCATACAGCATTCCAGGCTCCTTTCCGGTGGAACCCGGTCAGTTGGTCTGGGTCCCTTTTGGCCGACGCGTGATCCAAGGGATTGTGGTCAGTCTGGCCGACACTCCTCAGGTTGAATCCACCCGTGACATCCTGCAACCGGTAGAACCTTCACCGCTGGTCACATCGGTGGGCTTGGAACTGGCCCTGTGGATTAGCCGCTACTACCTATGCTCTCTATTTGACTCGCTGGCGCTGCTGCTGCCGCCCAGCTTCAAGGCCCACGTGCGCTCTCGCATTGAACCGGCAAGCTGGACGGAAGAATCCCTGGCGAACCTCAAGCCCCAGACTGTGGAAGCCCTCAATTCCCTGGCCTCCAGAGGCCGGCTCAACGAGTCCGAGTTCACCAAGTCCCTGGGAGCCAACGGGGCCCGGGAAGTCAACCGTCTAGTCGGACAGGGAATAGTCCAGCGTCAGGTGGACCTGCCCCGACCCGGCGGTTTCCGATATGACTGCTGGCTGATTCCGGTTCCGGCTAAAGTCGCAAACGGACCGGAAATCAAGTTACGGTCCTCTCGCCAGGCTCAACTTATAAAAGAGATCAACTCCAGCCGCCAGCCCTACCGACTATCCCTGGCCAACAAGGAATTTGGCGTCGGAACGGCCAATGCCCTGGTGGATAAAGGCCTGGTGGGCCTGGAATGGGTCCGGACTGAATCCGCATCGCCATCCAGTATGTCAGCCCAGAACGCCCGGGACGCATTTACCCTCACAATGCCCCAGGCCAACGCTCTACAGCCCATCAGCCAAGCCATCGGCGACCCAAACCGACAACCCAGAAGCTTCCTACTGCACGGTGTCACCGGCAGCGGCAAAACCGAGGTCTATCTGCGCGCCATGGAGCAGGTGGTGGCGCAAGGTCAACAGGCCATATTTCTGGTGCCGGAGATCAGCCTCACCCCGCAGACCGTGGAGCGGGTCAGTGCCCGCTTCCCCGGCCGGGTTGCGGTGCTGCACAGCCATCAAAAGCCTCGGGAGAAGTTCGACCAATGGTGGAACATTCGGGACGGCGGCTGCGACGTGGTGGTGGGACCGCGCAGCGCGTTGTTCGCGCCGGTCGCCAATTTGGGCCTGATCGTCATCGATGAGGAACACGAATGGACCTACAAACAAGAGGAGGGACAACCTCTGTACCACGCCCGCACCACGGCTTTGGAGTTGGCCCGATTGACCGGCGCGGTGGTTATCCTGGGCAGCGCCACACCGGACGTTGAGACCTACTACCACGCTCAACGAGGCCGCCACTGTCTCTTGGAACTGCCCCACCGCATCAATCCCGACGGCGCGGAATCCCTGGAATTAGCCCGCACTGAAATTTGCGATATGCGGGAGGAATTGCGAGCAGGCAATCGCAGCATCTTCAGCCGGGCACTGGCTCAAGGTCTAATCGATTGCATCCAGCAGGGCCAACAGGCGATCCTGTTCCTTAATCGTCGCGGCAGTTCACCCATCGTCCAGTGTCGGGAATGCGGATACGTCGCCACCTGTCCCAGATGCTCGGTTTCGCTGACCTATCATTCCGGCGACAACTCCGGCGACGGTTCCGGCGACAACTCCGGCGATCGCTCCAGCAATCACTCCACCGACGCCAGACTGCTGTGCCACCGGTGCAATCGCCGCAGCCGCGTCCCCCGCAGTTGCCGCCAGTGCGGCGGTCACCGTATCCGGCAGATTGGCATCGGCACCCAACGGGTGGTTGAGGAAGTATCCCGGCTGCTGCCCGGCGTTCGGGTAGACCGGTGGGATGCCGACGCCTCTCGGACCGGACTCGGCCCGGAAGAAGCCATGCAACGTCTGGCCAGCGGCGAGACTCAAGTGCTGGTCGGCACCCAGATGGTGGCCAAGGGCCTGGATATTCCAAATGTCACGCTGGTGGGGGTGATTCTGGCCGACATTGGTCTGTATTTGCCCGATTTCCGGGCTGGTGAGCGGACCTTCAGTCTGTTATGTCAAGTGGCCGGTAGAGCCGGGCGGGGATCTGAACCAGGCAGAGTGATTATCCAGACCTACGACCCGGAGCACTACGCCGTCATTGCCGCGTCCCAGCAGAATTATTCCCAACTCTACCAGCGGGAGATCGCCGCCAGGCAGCAGCAGGGCAACCCGCCGTTCAACCGGCTGGTGCACCTGGTCTATCATGATGTGAATGCCACCGCCTGCCAGAGCCAGGCAACCGAT
>JACZRM010000195.1 GCA_022576105.1 Chloroflexota bacterium
AAAGGTACAGGCTTTGCCTCAAATCGCCCTGAAGATAGCTGAGGGCTTGTCGCTGGTGGAGATTGTTCTCCCGCCCCTGGTGGGAGTTGACACGGGTAGGTAATGTATCTGACCAACCCTCGCACAATGTCTTTCTGAAGGAGAGAAGCGACTGAAGAATCTTAGATTCTTCGCCTTCACTACTTTCCGTCTCAGAATAGCATTGCTTTTTGCGCTAGAGATGTATAGTCGCACCGCATCAATCTGTCCACCCCAGTGACCCTGGTGGGTGGGGGCCGTCCCATCCGGCAATATTACTCTACCCAATAGCAACCCGTTCCAACAACAACGACAGAGGTATCTCCGCCAGGGAAGACAGCCGCAGGTCGGCGTGATCCAGCGGCAGGTCTCGGGTCATGGGATTGGGCACCGCCAGGCAGAATAAGCCGGCGCTTTTGGCCGCGGTTACTCCGTTCACCGAGTCCTCAATGGCCAGGGCCCGTTCCGGCTGGGTCCCCAAGTGCTGCACCGATGTTAAATAAAGCTCCGGGTCGGGTTTAACCTTGGCAACATCGTCCGAGCCTTTGATGGAATCAAACTGGTCAAGGATGTTCAGGCGGCCCAGGTGGCCCTCCACCCATTCTCGTGACGAACTGGAGGCAATGCCCAATTGCAGTCCCAGTTGCTTCGCATCGTGTACGTAGTCTAAAACCCCCGGGAGCACTGGGCCAGCCTGGACTATCTCCAGATAACGCCCTCGCCTCCGTTGGTAGATGGTTTCCCGATCGACGCTGGCCTGGATCAAATCCTCCAGATGCCGGCAAACGTCGAACTGGGCCGACCGGCCCCCGATGTACTGAGTCCAAACCGACAATTCGAGCTCGACCCCATAAGAATGAAAAACCTCTTGCCAGGTCTGGTAATCCGGTGTCTCCGTGTCCAGGATCACCCCATCAAAGTCGAAAATCAGAGTGTCGATCACCGTCTGGAATCGCCTGCTTTGTAGGTGTGATGAAAAATAGGGCACGCCTGGGTTGTAGCGGCGCACCTGGGTGTGCCCCCGGGCCTGGCCCATAGGTGTGCCCCCAAGGGTGCAGATGAATCAACAAACAACCGGCTAATGCGCATCACAAAAAAGCCGCGAGCCAGAGCAATCGCGGCTTCAAGATAAATCCCCGATGCGCTTAGCAGCCCCAGGCAGTTAGTCAGAGGAGGGCAGCTTGCGAGGCTGCTGCAATTCCATTGGTTCGCCATTGTAGCGCAGGTCGCAATTGCCGGGCTTGGTAATTAGAAGCGATACCACCCCATCGGCGGAGGTGAATCTTTTGCCCAAGGCCACTTCCTGAGCGTCGGGACCGGGGATGGCTCCGGCAAAAGCGGCCTCCGAGCCTTTGGGCTGAAGCTCCACATCTCCGTCGGTAATAGTACCGTCTCCGCCCTTGGTAACCACCATTTCGGCCCCGCCGGGGCTCACGTATCGCTGACCGGTCTTAACCATGCTTAGTTTCCCTTGTCTGCATCCCTTGTTTCAAATAGGTTGCTCTAATTAGCTTATTTTTCGCATCAGACTGGATTTACCGAGGCAAATACCCCTCAGGGAACCGGGGCCATTATTTGGATTCCTCCTTGAATCGTACCATGAAGCTAGCCTCGCCCACCGGCACGCCATCCAATATAATCACCGCAACGTGCCGCCCAACGCGCTGAACCGGTATGCGAAAACTCTTGATCCAGCGCTGGAACATGATCCCTTCTTCCCAAATAATGGTCTGCGCTGGCGGAGTGTTCAGCGATATACCCGGGGCTCTGATGGCGATCTGCAAATTGTGGGCGCCGGCACTTGCTCCGGCAATGCAGAAGGCCAGATTCACGTCAATCTCCCCCAGCAGGGGAGTATTCCCCGGGGGATGCTCCTTGGGCATGGGGACTTCATACAGGTCTATGACGCCTTTGAAGGTCAGTTCATCATTGGGACCTTCTTCAGTGTCCCGGCAAAACAAGGCGTATTTGAGGTAATGTCCGGGCCGGTCGTTGGTCAAGTAGACCACCACATTAAATATTTATTAAACTTTAAGACAGTCTTAAACCCGATTCTAACACGCCTGGAACATTACTTGAATGTCTTAGGGGTCAAGTTCCGACAGTGTATTAGTTTGGCGTCCAAGAACTGGTCTTTGTCACACCGGCTAAGGCCGGTGTCCAGATACGATCGCTGTCCAGACGCTCCTAGTGGATTCCAGCACAAGCCGGAATGACGAAAACCTATCTAACACACTACCTAAATTCCCAATCCATTGCCTTTCAGCTGCGTTAATGCCACACTAGCGGTGTTATTCATCTGCAGCAGAGGTGAGCGAAGATGGCAATCAGCGCTGAGAAATTCTCCCAAGGACTGAGCCCCCAGGAATACATTGACCAGATAAAAGTCAACAAACAACCGTTTGTAGAAATCTATCAAGGAGTGGAGATTCCCGACGACGTTCAGAATTACTTCGACGGCTTGAGCGAACCGGTTAATCTGGCGGTCTTCCACGCCGAATGGTGCGGCGATGCAATCACCACAACTCCAGTCATATTGAGGTTGGCCGAGAGCACTAAAAATATATCGGTACAGGTGTTCAACCGAGACGAAGAGGTTGACCTGACCAACACCTTTCTGCCGGAACATCGGGCCAATACCGTTCCGGTGTTCGTGGTGCTGGACCAGCAGATGAGTGAGATTGCTCGATTTATTGAAACAGCCAAAGGTCTGGTGCCACAACTCGACGCCATGAACGACGCTATCGCCCAAGAAGTCGCTAGCCAGGGGGAAAACGCCCGGGCGGTTGGTCGAGGCAAGCGCAACGCCTTCCGAGTTTCTCACGCCAAGGAGTGGGGCCAGGTAATCCTCCACGAGTTCCAGCAAGTAGTCAGCGATGGGCTGGCCCTACCCACTGCTCAACGGCCCTCCCAGGGCGGCACTGAGTGGCCTGAACCGAAGGAATAACCGAGTCCGGTCAAAAAGGCGGGTCATTTGCCAGTCAAACCAAATTGAAACACCAAATTGAATTTATCGAGGGTTGCTCACAATGACAACCATGCCCGGGCCCGGAGGCATCATCACCATGCTAGACATGGAGGTCATCTTTTCAGTCACCGACTTAATGGGAATTCACCGGGAATCGGTGAGCGTTGAATTGACCAAAGAAGACCCCGGCGCCATCGGCAAAGGCTCTGCCGGCAAGATTGAGATAACGGTGCCCCAAAGTGAATCGGTGGCCGATTTCGCCCAACGCATCAGACAGGAGTTGGAAGCCATGGGCTACACCGAGGTAGACCCCGACGAAGAAGAGGAGTAACCAAGCCCTCACCCCCGGCCCCTCTCCCTCAGGGAGCGGGGTGACCGAGCTAGGCGAGGTCGGCGTGAGCGTGTCCTGCTAATAACCGGCTAATAACCGGGCTCTCGCCATTCAAAGGCCAACGTAGCGAAGCGCACAAACACCGCGCCACCCGGAGCGGCCAGCGGGCCGTTAACCGCCAATATGGCGATGGTATGCTGGTCGCCGGGTTTGGGTTCAGCGTCGACCACCAGCCGTTGCGGAACGTTGAACCCCTGCACCGTGCCCCGGTCGCGGTTGCACTCACCGTCAATCCACAACTCACCGTAGTCGTCAACGCAGGTCTCAAACAAACACCTGGACCCGGCCAGTTCCCGTCCCGCCACCTTTTCCGGCAGGGTCACTTTAATCCGGTACCAGGCAAAGGCAAGACCCTTGGAGTGCCACTTGGTCAGGTCCGGGCAGATCTCCCAGCCAGAGTCGTCATAGTCGGCCAGTCGCGCCGGGCTGCCGGCCAGTTGAGGAACCAGACCCTCGTTGGGTTCTCCCGGCACCAATCCGGCGGCAAAGCGCCACACGCCATTAACCGCCTTCAGGTCCTCCGGGTCTTGCAAATTCAAAATTTCCCTCGGCATGAGCTATCCTCCCTTTCGTAATATGCACTTTCTCAATTTTCCTTACTCGGTTTTAATCCCCCGTTGGTTTTAATCCCCCGTTGGTTTTAATCCCCCGGTAGATCGCTGCCGGTGTCTGCCGTCGATCGACACCAGATCCCCGCCAATTCCAATCTGTTATCAACAACGGCTACTGCCTATTATTTACCGGTCTGTT
>JACZRM010000196.1 GCA_022576105.1 Chloroflexota bacterium
CACCATCTGCTTCTCCACAACCTGAGTGAACGGCTGCATCTCCCGGAAGATGTGAAAATTCTTGACCCCAGGTTCCGGAGGTACTCCCACAGCTACCTGATACAGGCTTTCCTGGCCGCGGTCACCATGCTGGTCATCCTGCTGTTCGTCGACTCGTTGGCCGACGCGGCACTGGCCGCGGGGCTGGGTTCCAGCGTGGTGATCTTGTTCGTGCACCCGTCGTCTCCAGCGGCCAAGGCCCGGTCGGTGATCGGTGGTCATACGTTGGCCCTGTTGGTCGGGGTGGGCTGCTCCTTGCTGTTTTTCAACAGTCCCCTGGTCGAGTCCATTGGGCAAAGCAGTATTTTCTCTGATGTAGGCTTGGCGGCGTCGGTTGGCTTGGTCATCTTGATTATGGCCGTTACCGACACCGAGCATCCACCGGCGGCGGCTACCGTGCTGGGGATATCGATGCAGCCGCTGGACCCATTTCGCGTGGCGGTGTTTATCGCCTCAATTGTCCTGCTGGCGATAATCCATTTTCTCTTGAAATCGCACCTGCGAGATTTGATCTAGCGGCCCGGCTTGGGCCCGGGAACACCCATAATCCGTTTGCAGGGATGAATCCCGCTTAAGAATCCCCGGAAAGAATCCAATGGGTCGCAGTTGGCGTTGCTAAAGTGGGTGCACCGCCGAATTTTGTGAATGGGTACGTAAGGAAAAATAATGCTGACGCTGTTTGGTATAGTCGCCGTCTCGATAATGTTCTTGTCCTACCTGTTTGAGTCTCGCTCCAAGTGGATGGTGTTGATTTTTGCCGCCGGTTCATTTGCCACCGCGGCCTACAGCGGGTTGGCCGGGGTTTTCCCCATCACGGTCATTGAAACGCTGTGGGGCCTGGCGGCAATTCAGCGTTTCTGGCGTAGGCATCAACAAGAGGCAATACCCGGCTAGATTGACCCCCTCAGTCCTAACCCCTACAATCTCCACTGCACCAGCTTGGCAGCTGCAACAAACCCGGCAATCACTTTGTCTAATTACTATGTTTAATCACTATGTCTGATGAGGTAGCACCATGACCGACTCATTGAGCCGAACACTTTCCCGTTTCGTAGCGCAGATGGATTACGATTCATTGCCAGCGCCGGTGGTGGACAAAATTAAGGCTTCCCTGCTGCATTCCCTGATCGTTTCAATAATCGGCGCCGAGACCAGCCACGGGAAGGCGGCGGTTCTCCTGATCAAAGAAGAAGAAAGCAAACCGGACGGAGCTACCATCTTGGTCGACGGCGCCAAAGCCACCCGCTGTGGCGCGGCCTTCGCCAATAGCAAGCTGATGCACGCCACCAACCAGTCCGACTCATACCGGATGCTGACTCACCCGGGCCCCTGCATAATTTCGGCCAGCTTGGCCTCCGCCGAGTTGGGCAGAAACACTGGGCGGCAATTGATCACCGCACTGGCGGCCGGTTACGAAGTCGAATCCCGCATCGCCGGCGATTTCATACCATCGGTTCAGGCCCGAGGATTTCGTTCCAGCCCGGTGTTTGGCACCCTGGGCACCGCGGTGGCCACCGGAAAGCTGTTAAACCTGAGCGAGGATCAGATGGTAACCGCGCTGGCCCTGGCCTGCACCTTCACCGCCGGTACCAACGAAGGCCCCCGCTCTGGCGGTCGGGAGATGATGTTTCATGAACCCAACGCCACCCGCAACGGCATAATGGCGGCTCTACTGGCCAGGGAAAACGTCGAAGGCTCAGAAACATCGCTGGAAGGCGACGCCGGTTTTTACAACGCCTTCGTCGGCAATAATCGGGGCGAGCTGTCCTACGTGTTCCAGGGTCCCAACCGGGTCTCCTTGGATGGAGTGGTGGAGGGCCTGGGTTCTCGATGGGAATTGATGCATGTCGTGCCCAAAATTTACCCCACCGCCGGCTACAACTGCCCGGTGATTGATCTGATGACCGACATGCGAGCCGCTCACGATATTCCGGTCGAGGAGATTGAAAAGATCACGGTGGACATGAACTGGTTGGAGACCACCTATCCCTCACCGGCCTTTCCCAACCTGACCCGCACGTCGCCGGGGGTGGGCAGCACCCACTACTTCACCGCCTACACCTGCGTTCATGGCAGCTACCCGCCGCTGCGCCAGCGTATCGAGGCTGGGGGACCGGCGCCCGGAGATGAATCGGTGGTGATGGACTTGCTGGCGCGCACCGAGGTAGTCGGGCACCAGGACCGTATCGCCTTCGCCCCCCGCATCACCGTGCTAATGAAGGGCGGAACGACCTACCAGGGCGAGTACCAGGGACAGGAACTGGAATGGGACCTGGCTACCGAGACCCGGCGGATTAGCGCCCTGTTTGGCGATATTGACTGGCCCAAGGACAAGCTGGAAGGAATTGTCCAGACCGTGTCGCGTCTGGAAGATGAAGCGACGGTGCAGAACCTGATCGGTCTGTGCGTGCGGTAGTGCCTGCAACCCCCGGGGTCTCGGGCCCCGGCAAAATTTGGGACAAGGCGATGAACAAATCCCTTCCCCCTTGATGGGGGAAGGTTAGGCCTGTCCTGAGCGTAGTCGAAGGGATGGGGGTGACACCCTTCACTTCTGCCTTCTCCCATAAGGGCCTTTCACCGAAACCGTCGTGTAATGAGGCCCCACTGCGCGGTGAGCGCCAAGCCCGGTTAGTCAACAGTCGGGGCGCACGGCCCGGCGCCCCTACCCAGCACAAGGAGCTTGTCTCATGGAAACAGGAATAAAAGGCAAAACGGCCCTGGTCACCGGCGGCAGCATGGGAATTGGCCATTCGGTAGCTCTGGCCTTGGCCCGAGAAGGCGCGAAAGTCGCCATCTGCGCCCGAGGGTTCGATACCCTGAAGCGGACGGCCCAGGAGATTCAAGAAGCCACCGGCTCCACGGTAATCCCCATTCGCGCCGACATGACCAGCGCCGAGGATATTGGCCTGCTGGTCTGGTCTACCATCAGCGAACTGGGCCACATTGACATTCTGGTCAATAATGCGGTCAACTCCACCACCGCCCGGGCCAGCGAGTTGCCCGATGAAGTGATCTTGAACCACATCAACACCAAGATCATGGGATACATCCGCTGCTGCCGGGAAGTCGTATCTTCAATGAAGCACAAGGGCGGTGGGCGCATCGTCAACATCGCCGGCATGGGAGCGCGCAACTCCAACGCCACCAACCCGGGTTCGGCAATTAACAATTCGGCAGTGGCCGCCTATACCAAGACCCTGTCCGACGATGTGGCGGCCGATGGCATATTGGTCAACTGCGTCCATCCCGGCAGCACCCTGACCCCGCGCCAACACCAGCTTATTGGCGAGCGAGCGGCGCGGGAGGGACTTACCTCGGAGGAAGTAATGCAGCGGACGGTGGCCAGCATACCGATCGGCAGGATGGTGCAGCCGGAAGATATTGCCGACCTGGTAGTCTTTCTGTGCTCCAATCAGGCCTGCGCCATCACCGGCCAGACTATTGCCGTGGATGGCGGCGCCGGTCGGGGGATCGTCTATTAGGTAAAGAATCTCCTGAACTCCTGTCTCCCAATGGGAGTTTCATTACGTGCTCGTTTGTAACGCCTGGTAACAGCTCCTTCTCCCTCGATGGGAGAAGGTTGGGCCTGTCCTGAGCCTGTCGAAGGGATGAGGGTGAAACCCCTCACATCAGTCCTCTCCCACATAGGGAGCTTTGCTTCAATAGTGTCAATTCTGGTCGGTGATTGAGGTCAAGAGCCTATCTGTAATGTCACCCTGAGCATAGCGAAGGGTCTAAAATCGAGTGAACTAGACTCTCCGCTAGCTTAAAATGAATTTTGAGGCAAGGCCCACATGGGGAGAGAATGTCTAACACTAAAAATCCAGGTATGAAGGCCACAATCGGATATGAAGGGCCATTCCATTCTGGCGGTATAAGAGGATTCGTTGGGCAGAACTACTCAGTATATGTATTTTTATCCTAAATTCCCCATAGCAAAGATGTGGATTCCCGCATGGCTATCGGCCAGAGGAAATATGCGGGTGGTGCTAGGGACTCTCCTGGTAGGCATCTCGTTGGCTTGTTCCACCGCAACTCCAGCCCCAGAGGCGGGAGTTGCTGCCGGCGAATCTTCCCCCCTCCCTG
>JACZRM010000197.1 GCA_022576105.1 Chloroflexota bacterium
GGTTTACTGGAATTTAGACCCTTTTCTAAGCCTGTCCTGAGCTTGGCGAAGTGGCTCAGGGAGACATCGATGATAGGCTCTTGACTACAATCAAAGGCCGCAATCGGCAATTTTGAGGCAAAGCCCATCGAGGGAGATTGAGCAACCACTTTTAACGCTGGTCGAGTAGGCTCAGAGGCCGTATCGAGACCCCTAGTTGTGAGGGAAGCAGGTTGCCGGTGCGATCCCGTAGCAATTCCTACCAAAGACAGCCTGGCAGATTGACGGCCCTAGTAAAATACCATCCAGGTTGAGTAGACAGTCGGTGTAAATAGCCTCAGTCGATTGGAGGATATGATGGCAGGATACGTTATCGCGGAAGTGGACGTTACCGACCCGGAAAAGTTTGAGGTCTATCGAGGGCAGGTTGGAGCAACCATTGAAAAATATGGCGGCAAATACGTGGTCCGGGGCGGGGCAACCGAAACGGCCGAGGGCAGTTGGCAGCCCAAGCGGTTGATAATCCTTGAGTTTGAGAGCTTGGCCCGGGCCAAAGAATGGTACCATTCGGCGGAATACAGCGGCCCAATGCAGCTGCGTCACCAGGCGGCCAACACCAACGTGGTATTTGTAGAAGGTGTTTAGAACACCTGACGAAATGAAATGCAAGTTGCCCTTAGGAACGAGGAAATCCCCCTCGGCCCCCTTACGAAAGGGGGATGGGGGATTTTAGATTGCTCACTGCCTACAGCGTTTGGATGACTGGTCAGTCATTTTGTTAGAGACTCTTAGAATGTATTTGGGAGGACAATATGGGTTTAGAAGGTAAAGTGGCCCTGGTCACCGGCTCAGGCCGCAACATTGGGCGTTCAATTGCCCTGGCCTTGGCCAAAGATGGCGCCGATGTGGTGGTCAACGCCCGCACCAATCAGCAAGAAGCGGAAGCGGTAGCCGCTGAAGTGGGCGAGCTTGGCCGTAAGGCCCTACCGTTGCTGGCCGATGTGGGGGACCGGGTTCAACTGGAGTCGATGCTGGACCAGGCGCTGGCGAAATTTGGTCACATAGACATCGTGATCAACAACGCGGCGGCCCGCCCGCACCAGCCTTTCTCGGAGATGACCTACGACGATTGGCGGAATATTCTGGCCACCGACCTGGATGCGGCGTTTATCACTACCAAGGCGGCGCTGCCTGGAATGCAGGAGCGGAAATGGGGGCGGGTGATCAACCTGAGCGGATTGCAGGCTTTCCAGGGTCGTCACGGCGGAGCTCATATTTCGGCGGCCAAGGTTGGTCTGATTGGGTTGACTCGCGCCCTGGCCACCGAACTGGGTCCCAGCGGCATTGTGGTCAACTGCGTGGTGCCGGGTCGGATCAATACCGCCCGCGAAGGCGATACGCGCGACCGGTCGCCAGAGCGCCTGGCGGATATACCGGTGGGCCGGTTCGGACGTACCGAGGATATCGCGTCTCTCTGCGCCTATCTGTGTTCGGACTCGGCCGGTTTTCTCAACGGACAGACCATCCACGTCAACGGCGGCGAGCGCGACTTCTAACCAATTGCTTTTCTCAAAAGGTGGCCCAGGTTTGGCATCGGGAGACGCCGCATGATCCAATACTGCCGAAATATAGCCCAGGTGTTCCTGGTCGCTTTGCGTTTGGGGCTGACCTCCTTCGGCGGGCCGATTGCGCATCTGGGGTATTTCCGAGAGGAGTACGTCCACCGCCGTAATTGGCTGGATGAGCAGAGCTACGCCGATGTTGTGGCACTGTGTCAGTTTCTGCCGGGTCCGGCCAGCAGTCAGGTGGGTATCGTCGTTGGAACGGTGCGGGCCGGTCTGGGTGGCGGGCTGGCGGCCTGGTTGGGATTCACATTGCCATCGGCCGTCGCTCTCACCCTCTTTGCCTACGGAATGGACGCCTTTGACGTTGCCAATACCGGCTGGCTGCAGGGACTCAAAATAGTGGCGGTGGCGGTGGTGGCCCAGGCGGTATGGGGCATGAGCCGCACGTTGGCGCCGGACCGGCCACGGGCAACCATTGCAGTCGTCGCGGCAATCGGCGCACTGACCTGGCCAACAGCCTGGGTCCAGGTACTGATAATCTTGGCGGCCGGGCTGATCGGGTGGCGGCTGTTTCGAGTTGAAGACCAGACCGAAGCGCGCCAACCGCTTTCGGCCGGAATTCCCCGTTGGCTGGCGGTAACCTCGCTGATAATCTTTTTCGGACTGCTGGCTGCGCTGCCACTGCTGCGGCAAGTCGAGCCTGCCCACTGGCTGGCCCTGATCGACAGCTTTTTCCGTTCCGGTTCGCTGGTATTTGGCGGCGGCCACGTGGTCTTGCCCTTGCTCCAGTCGGAGGTGGTGCCGCCGGGGTGGGTTACCAAGGAGCAATTCATCGCCGGCTACGGCGCGGCCCAGGCGGTTCCCGGTCCTCTGTTTACCTTTAGCGCTTACCTGGGCGCGGTAATGGGACCGGCTCCCCGTGGCGTGGCCGGCGCGGGACTGGCCCTGGCGGCAATTTTCCTGCCTTCCTTCTTGTTGGTGGTTGGCGTGTTGCCTTTCTGGGACACCCTCCGCACCAGGCCTGCGTTTCAGTCGGCGCTGCGGGGGGTAAACGCAGCGGTGGTGGGATTACTTTTAGCCGCCCTTTACAATCCGGTGTGGACCAGCGCCATCAATTCCCCAGCGGAGTTTGCTCTGGCCGCGGCGGCCCTGGCGCTGCTGGTGCTCTGGAAATTCCCACCCTGGTTGGTGGTGGTGCTGTCGGCGGCGGGCGGTGCGGCCATTGCCGCGATCTGACCGAAATAGGTTGGCGTCGGGTTCATGGGTGGTTCGCGTTTACGACAGCAAGGGTGCGGCGTGCCGCACCCTTGCTGATTCCATAACTCCCCAGACTGCTTAAGTGGTGACGAACCGGTCCCGGCGGTTGCGTCCGGCCTGGTAGGTCAAGTAGAACGACGTTGCCAGACCGATCGCCACTAAGACTGCAACAATGGGGCCGCCGATGAGCAGAATAAGCTTCATCGTGGATGACTCGGGCTCAAGGTAGGTAACGGCGATGCGAGCGTTGGGCTCTTTGGGAGTCTCGCCCTCGTCCTTGAAAGTGGAGCCCTCACGTATTTCTTTGGATATGATGCTGCCCTGACCTTCCAGGAAGGTCACGGCCTGGGCGAAGTCCTTGGGAAACACCCGGAAGGTTATATCCGCCCGTTCCTGGCCGTTACTGGTAGACAGAAACACCTGGTCTATCTCACCGTCCAAGGTGTCTATCAGGTTCTTGACGGCGCTAACTCGGTCGGCCACTTTGGACTCTTCAATTGTCATGTTGGCCGCCGGAGGCTGAGGCAGGCGCTTCCCGGGCGGGAACAGGGATACCGAGATGGTGGCCAGGTCAACTCGACGCTCCAGGAAATTGAGCCGGCCCTGTACCCGCTCAATCTCCGACCTGATTCGCGTTAGTTCCCGTTCAATGGTCAGTATTTCACCGACTACATTGGCCCGTTCCAGGAGCGACAGCAGGCTCTCCTCTTGCCGCAGTGCGCTTTTCAGGCGTGCTTCCAGGTCGATGAACTGCTCCGAGACGTCTTCACTGCCCAGGTTGCGGTTCTGCACCTCGCCCAAGTCTTCAATGCGCTCCACCGCGTTGGTGAACTGCTCCTGGGGGACCCGCAATGTCATATTGGCTTGCTGGTCGTCACCATTGCCGAAACTGGATAGGTGCTCAACGAAGCCGCCGACGCTTTCCGCGATGGTGCGTACCTGGTCGATGGCCGACTCCACCAACTCCACTTCTATGGAGAGGGAGGCGGTCGATATGACACGCCGTTGGGTGGTCTGCAGCGTGGATTGGGCGTCGCCGTCCACTCCAGCGGATATACCGCCCAACGCTTGATCCGCTTCATCGGCCATGCTGAATACGGCCTTTTCGGACGACAGATTTTCGATTTCGCCAGGGAATCCAGGGGCTCCCATGGGCATGGCGGGCGCGGCTGCCCCTTCGGCCTGACCACTACCGACCCGCTGCTATCCCAGTTGGTTACGCCTGACTGGGGCGCGCAGCGCATTGTAAATCTTTACAACGCCTATGCCTGGCAACTGCGGGTAATTTTGCGCCGGTTAGGTCTGAATAACATCAGCGAACTG
>JACZRM010000198.1 GCA_022576105.1 Chloroflexota bacterium
CCGGTCCGTTGTCCATCACTATGACCTCGGGTAGACCGGTAGAATCTGCTAGTTCTTCCAGCACCCGGGTCACCCGCTGGCCGGAGATGGAGGTATCCACCACTATGGCCGGACACTCCCGGCTGAAGTCGTCCACCACGGTCAACGCCCGGAACTGGCGGCCGTCCCGCAGGCTATCATGAATGAAGTCCATCGACCAGCGCTGCATTGGGCCGGTGGGTACCTCTATCGGCATGACCCGGCTGAAGCTGCGTCTCAGTTTCTTGCGCCTCTTGGGTAGCTGCAAACCCTCTTCGGCATACAACCGCTCCACTCGCTTGTGGTTGATCACGCCCAGTTCCCGACGCAGCAGCACCCCCAGCCGGGGACTGCCAAAACGAGGACGGGCCGCCGCCAGGTCCCTGAGTCTCTGCCGAATCAGACCCTTATCCCCATCACCCTTAGATTGATAGCGATAGGTGCCCCGCCCAGATTCCCAGCAGAGAACAGGCCTGCCGCTGACTTACTCCTACCGTTGGGGCCGCTTCAGTTCTTTTTTGATAGGTCCCTCCTCAACCAGAAAGAACGCCTCACTCTTCAGCGAAATGTAATGTAGGTGATCGGGTAAGTCAAATACAACACCTCCACAGCCTGGAGGAGCGAAGGTCTCGTCGTACTGTCTGCCTCCCTGCCCCATCAATCACGACCATTTAGCTTTCGTTTGCCTTCCCGTCCGTCTACCACCACAAATTTTTCGGCGGCGAAACTCTTCCATAGGACGAACGGTAATTTCAAGAATGAACCTCTTTCTTGAAAATGGGCCGCATAGGCAATACGCTAGCTGTCAGGGGTGAAAGTGAGAGACCCTATTGCATTGTCGCGCCTGTCTAAACCCACATTGGTCACGTCGCCCCAGGGGGAGTTCTTCCCAGCCGTAATCGAGTTAGCTTCGCTTTATCGTCGTCTGGGGGTCTAGCTGTCATAGGCATAGCTATAGCTGGGACTGGAAACTCGGCCCCCATCTACGATCAGGTAATCTCGATCGAGAGGATTACCCTCAAAAAAGTTGACCAGACATTCGTAAATACCATCGGCATAGCGCTTTTGCGCCTCCAGGGTGGTTCCCGAAGTGTGCGGGGTCATGGCGTGATTAGGCATTTTCCGCCAAGGATGGTCCGCCGGCGCTGGCTGAGGATACCATACGTCGCCGGCATAACCCGCCAAGTGTCCGGTCTCCATCACTTCCACCAAAGCCTCGGTGTCAACTATCCGACCTCTCGCTGTGTTGACCAAGTAAGCTCCCCGTTTCATGCTCTTCAGGCGTTCCAGGTTGAACATCCCTTGAGTTGTGGGAGTGAGCGGTATGTTGATACTGATTACGTCACACTGTGGAATGAGTGCATCCAGCTTTTGGTAACGCGCGCCAAGAACTTGCTCTTCTGCCGTGGTCAAACGGCTATAATCAAAGTAGAAGGTGTTGACATCGAAGGGTTTAATTCGAGCGGCTACACGCTGTCCGATACGGCCCATACCGATTATGCCTATGGTCATACCTTCGATGTCGTGGGACTTGGCGGCTATTTTCCCGATGTCCCAGCCCCCATTGATTACTTCTTGATAAGCTGGAATGTAGTTGCGTACCAGGGTAAGCATCTGCATTACAACGTGTTCGGCAACGCTAACCACATTGCTGCCGGTAATCTCGGCGACGGTTATATTACGCTGGGCTGCCGCCGCCAGGTCAAAATGATCCGAACCGACACCGGCGGTCAAGAGCAGGCGCAGGTTGGGGGCCTGGTCTATCCTCTCTTTGGTGATGTAGGCTGGCCAGAATGGTGTGGCGATTATCACCTCCGTTGTAGGGAGATGCTCGTCCAACCCGGATTCAGGGTCAGTCAGCGCCACTAATTCATGTCCGCGGGCTTCTACCATGTCCCGTATGCCCAGGGCGTTTTCTGAACACCCCAGAAGTTCCGGTGTTTCCTTGGCGGCAATACCGCCGGGATAGAGAACAGCAACGATTTTCATAACGTGCTCCGACTGCCCAAATTTTTACCGGTGCAGCACTGCCACTGAAACCTGACGTGCCGCTCCCATTCGCACCGTTCAATCCAATTTGAGACCCGATATTGGATCAAAGGGCCCTTCCCATCTTCATCAGCCGGGCTTTACCGGATCGAAGGGATTTCCCTGAACCTGTGCCATGTTGGATGCCCGGAACTATAAGACGGTACCCGGAGCGGGTCAACTGCTATCCGCTCTCGTGAGGTATCCACACATCCGTCAGCCCGCCGGGTTTGGGGTCAAGGAGCGCGGGCCAAGCCAGGCATAACCATAATTCAGCTTTGCCCAAGAGAGGGCCAACCTGTTGCTATCTACCCGCCAGACCATGGGTATGCCGGAGGGAACCGCGCAGCTAATCCCCCATTCTAGCCCTAATGCTAAAGTGGTCACGCACCAGTGCGATGGGACTGGTGAAGGGCGGGTCGAGTCCTTCGGGCAGAAGAGGCTTCGTGAAATGGGCAGCATCGATGTGGTGGTTAACAACGCTGCCCGGCAAGCCAGAGGACAACTCTTGGATATCACCAATGACGCGGGGCAGCACGCGTCAAACTTGAATGTCCACACCCCTTTCCTAATGTGCAAACCAGTGAATCCCAGCGTGAGTGAACCCCACCGTGGTTGAACCGCGCCGGGGGCGGACCATTAATTATTTCGGGAATCGCGCATTTTGGGAAGCCTCGGGTCAGGGCATCCTGATGTTGGCTGGCCAGAGGTTAACCAGGGTCGTCGCCACCGAATACGCGCTGCATCACATAACCGCCAACTGCGTCGGGCCCAAGGGGTATAATATCCGAAGAGGATGGAAACGGACCACGATATATCAGTGAAGAAAGCAATCTATTTCACCGCTGAGGAAAGCCTGACTCAGCTGCCTTCCTGGCGGTTGGCCTCGCCGGTAGCGCCGCTGGACACATTCCCGGCCAATGCCGGTTAGCTAACCGGGATAAATATTTCCTATGAAGATTCCAGGTGGGAATCAGGTGAGGTTAAGTATTCTTGAACGCGCCAATGGAGGGAGTGCTATGCCGAAAGTCGAGAGTCCTAATCATCGATTGTATATTGGTTCCCATGACGGGGTCTGTACCCTGAGCAGTTCCGATGGAGGGCAATCCTGGCAGCAGAGCGACATTACACCCTTGACCCACGCTGCTGCTCGCCTGGCCGCAAGCTCAACCAACCGACAGCGGGCCTATCTCGCCGCCTATGAGTCCGGCGTGTACCGCACTGACGACGGCGGTGCTACCTGGCAACACCTCTCTTCGTATCCATCGGGCTATGCCCATAGTGTCCTGGTTCACCCAAATGATGCCCAGAGAGTGTATGTCGGCAGCGAGCCCGCCACCATATTCAGTTCCCGAGACGGGGGGGAGACCTGGGAGGAGTTTGCGGGATTCCGGGCGGTGCCGGAGTCAAGCCAGTGGTCCTTCCACTCGGAGACACGGGATTCCCATGTGCGAGACCTGCGTATCGCCCCCCATGATCCAAACATACTTTACGCAGGCATCGAAGTGGGCGGGATGGTGCGTTCCCGGGACGGCGGCCGGAACTGGGAACAGTTGCCAGGTATCCACGACGACATCCATTGCATTGGCCTTAGCCAGGCCCGTCCGCAAACAGTGTATGTGGCCACGGCCCAAGGCCCTTACCGCAGTGACGACGAGGGGAAGCACTGGGAGCTGATCAACCAGGGCGTACAACGTCGCTATGCATTGCACATCTCGCCGGCTCCAGAGAACGCAGACATCGTCCTGTTGACGGTATCGGAGAATGCCCGACGGCTGAACCCCCAACTATACCGGTCTACCAGCGCGGGCCGCGAGTGGCAGCTTGTAGAGGCAATAGGTCAAGATGATGACATGGTGGTGGGCATTGACTGGGACCCCAACAACTCCCAGCGGGTGTATGCCGGTACCGACCATGGCAAAGTCTATTGCAGCGAAGACTCTGGTGAGTCCTGGACAAAAGTACCGGTGGAACTTAGCACCATTGCGGTGGGCGCACTGATTGCTGGAGTGGGCTAAGCGCCGGGCAGTCCGGTCGCCGATGCTGCCCTTTCCTTCA
>JACZRM010000199.1 GCA_022576105.1 Chloroflexota bacterium
TGAACTGCTGATAGAGGGCAAAGAAATGGCGCGTGAAACCCAGGACGTTGACGTTGTCGCAGCGGCGGCGGGTCTGGCGCCAGAGATCCGGGCGGTACGCGATGAATTGGAAACTCTGGGTCATTTGCCCGGATGCCTGGTAGAAGCGCTGGACCGGGCCGGACTGTTTCAACTCTATCTCCCTCGCTCAATGGGCGGAGCGGAAACCGACCCCATCACCGGTTTACGCGCCATTGAGGAACTCTCGAAGGTCGACGGGTCCGTCGGATGGTGCGCTGTGCTTTCCAGCTTTATCAGCGGATTTGGCGCATGGCTGGACCCGGAAGTGGGTAGGAATCTCTTTGGTCAGCCGCCAGTCGCGCGGTGCGCCGGCTCGATACGGCCGATGGGTGTGGCACGCCCCGTTGATGGCGGTTACGTTGTTTCGGGACGCTGGGACTTCGCCAGCGGTATCGACCATGCCACCGTGCTCCTCTGCACTTGCAAACTCGTCGATGGCCAGGGGCCGCGCCTGACGCCAAGCGGCGTTCCGGAGACCATAATGTTTCTGGCTCCCAAGGGAGCTGCTAAAATTCATAACACCTGGTCGGTAATGGGTATGAGGGGCACCGGCAGCAACGATTTCGAAGTGGAGGAGGTGTTCATGCCAGAGGAGCAGTCCTTCTCCATGTCGGAGCCACCCCGGGAATCCGGCCAGCTTTACCACCCGCGAATGTTTCTGACCGCCGGCTGGTCGCTCAATGCCGGGAACGCCCTGGGTATCGCTCGGGGCGCGATGGATGCTTTCGTGGAATTGGCCAATCAGGCAGGTTCCACCAGTTCCTCTACGCTGTTGCGAGACCGTTCCTCAGTCCAGCGCACAGTTGGGGAAGCCGAAGCCATAATCAGCGCGGCCCGCGCTTACTTGATCGATGCGGTTGGTAAGGCCTGGCAGGCGGTGGGCGACGGCTCGCCGGACCCCAGTCCCCAGATTGCCCAAGCGCGCTTGGCCATCACCCACGCGGTCCGGGAATCGGTTCGAGCAGTTGATCTCTTGTTTCACGGCGCCGGGACCAACGCGGTATACCAGAAGCATCCTTTGGAACGCTACTTTCGGGATATCCACGTGGCGGTGCAACACCTGGCCGGACTGCCGGCGGTCTTCGAGTCTGCTGGGCAGGTGCTGCTGGGGCTGAGGCCCGATGGGCCCGGTTGGTAGCAGGTCTCTGCCAGGCTACCGCGCTTCTCGCAGTTTGCGCAGCAGCGGAATCTCGGAGATTTTCGCCTCGTCCAGGTCTTCCCAGTAGATGCCGCTGGGATGGGGTAACTTGCCAGAGCATTTGATAGTCTCGTCGGGGGTCACCACGTAGTCCAGCGGCGCATCGTGACGGGTGAAGGGCAACTCATCGTCCAGCACCTGCATGGCGTGCACCGTACTGATGACCAGGGTATCCGGCCGAACGATGCCCGCCGCCACCGCCAGCCCGTATTCCAGGTCGGCAAAACCACCACCCTTGCCAATTCTCACCCCCTGACGGTTGACCGCCACCGAACCGGAGATTACCAGGTCCACCGAACGCATTTCCTCAATGTAGACCGGACGCCCGGAGCGGGAAGCACCGCTGATGGTGGAGGCCTTGGCCGGAGAGATGTCCAGCTTGGCCGGGTCCAGCTCCACAAAGCACTGCTCGCTGCGCAGTCGGGGCACCGCCATGTAGACGATTTTTCCCTCTTCCAGGGCTCGCTGTCGCAACGGACGCTGGGCCTTATCCGGGTTGCTTTTGATGACTCGAGCATTGCGCCAGACATCCAGTTCCGCTACCCGATCCGCCGCCTCTTCAGCCCCGCGAAAGTCGGGAATCTTATCGTGCACATTCTTGGCGCGGACCACGCCGGCCTGTTCCAGCGCAGTCCACATGTATTCCCTGATAGCGTCCTTATCGCGCATTTGAGGCCCCAGCAATCCGAGTATTTAGCGATTCAAGAGCCACTCGCACCAGCCGCGCTTAGTAGCAGGGAACTGATAATACCAACCAGAATAATGTAGGGAATCACCCCAATCAGAACAACTCCAATTGCTCTACGGGTAGATTGATAGTCAAGCGCCTGGCGAATCGCAATCACCATTGCCACCAACGTCCAAATCGCGCCTACAAATATCAGCAGCCCGCCCAAGAAGGGAATGAACCCAAAGACCCGTAACAAACCCGGAGTCTGCGCAAAGGCGGTGGCCCGGGCTACTTGGCCCCAATCGGCATGGGTCTCCGGGGTATTCAATATCTTGGTGCCGACAAAATAGACTATAAAAGCCCAAATGGCCCATCCCGCTATCCCTAGAATTATGCCGGCCACGAAACTCAGGACGACGTTGCCACCGGTACCAAGCGCGCCGATTCCAGACGCTATCGACACCAGCACCACCACCATCAGTGCTTGCTTGGTGGCGCCCTGGTCGGCCTCCACCTCTTCATAGGTGTGAACATCCAGGCGGGCCGCCCCGATCATTCTTTGCAGCATTAATCTCTCCTTTTCACTGGAACCCTTGCCCATTGGCGCGGCGGTTCCCAACAGCCCCGAAATGATACCACAACCAACTTCTGCCGATACGCGCTATTTTCCGCAAGTTCGACTTGACATCACTTTGCAGTCCGTCAAAAAGGTCGCTACAATCCCAGCCAGGAGAGCAAGCGTATGGAAAGCATCGTCGGCTCTAAAGTCGATTGAGACCGTAGTACCCGTTCGTGGTGAGCCTGTCGAACCATGAACGGGCGCATTCCGTTCCCATCCTTCGAGAGCCTCAGGACGAACGGAACGCGCTACCCCAGCACTCGCCACTTGAGCTGTATCCATGATGTGGGATCGCCCAGCCAGGAGAGACCTCTTGAGCGCGTCTCTCCTCACGGTTAGAATAGAATAGCTTCGATAAGATACACTAACGGGCCCGGCCGAGCTATACACCACCATTAAACATGCTTAATAGAGAAGATGGGCTGCTGGGCAGCCGCAACGCCAAACTCATCCGCCTCCGACAGCGAGGCATTGACCCTTATCCTCCCCGTTTTCATCGCAGCACCACCGCCAGCGACGCCATCGCATCCTTCGAGGCGTCTGAGATTAACGACGCAGCAGCTGGTGAATCAAAAAGCGTCACCCTGGCCGGGCGGATAACCTCGGTGCGGATCATGGGCCGGGCTTCCTTTTTGGACCTACGCGACGGCTCCGGCACCATCCAGGCCCTGCTCAGAGAGAATGTGTTGGGTCAAGACTACCAAATCCTGAAGGACCTGGACCTGGGCGATTTTGTGGGCGTGGGCGGCGAATTGATGCGGACGCGCACCGGGCAGATTACGGTGGACACCAAGCAGATTACTCTGCTGTCCAAGGGAATGCGCCCCCTGCCCGAAAAATACCACGGCCTGCGCGATACCGAAATCAGATACCGGCAGCGTTACCTGGACCTGATCGCCAACCCAGAGGTGATGACCACCTTCACCCAGCGGGGGCAGATTATCAGCGGCATCCGCCGGTTCCTGGACGGGCGGGGTTTTCTGGAAGTTGATACCCCCATCATGGTGCCGGTGGCCGGTGGCGCCCACGCCCGACCCTTTATCACCCATCACAACGCCCTGGACCAGCAGCTATACCTGCGAATTGCCACTGAACTGTACCTGAAGCGCCTGATCGTGGGCGGTTTCGACAAGGTATACGAACTGGGTCGGGTTTTCCGCAACGAGGGCATCGACCAGGACCACAACCCGGAATTCACCCTGCTGGAAAGCTACGAAGCCTACGCCGACTACAATGATGTGATGACCATGGTGGAACAAATGGTTGCCACCATCGCGCAGGAAGTGCGGGGCACAACCCAGATTCCCTACGGCGAGCATATCATCGACTTCACGCCGCCCTGGCCGCGAGTCCAACTCAGAGAGGAACTGGAGCGGCGCAGCGGCGTCAACATTGACGACTACCCGGATGACGCTTCGCTAACCAAACGGGCGGCCCAGTTGGGTCTGCAGATTGGGCCCAGGGAAAGCCGGGGACGGTTGATCGATAAGATGCTGTCCACCTTTGTGGAGCCTCACCTGATTCAACCCACCTTTATGCTG
>JACZRM010000200.1 GCA_022576105.1 Chloroflexota bacterium
GTGCCGTTCCAATACTCCGTTCAAGATCTGTAACCGGTTCTGTTCCTTGGTACTCAATGTCAATCCTTCCATAGACTGACATTTTCCCTGACCTGTTAGCTACTGACAAAATTGTAGACCAACAACACACTTCATCAGTAGATGCATGGAAAACATACCCATTGAGAGTAAGGAATGTCGCGACCGTAGTAAGGGCCGCGCGCTTGTTTCCATCTACAAATGGGTGATCCTTGATCATCGAGAACAGTAAAATGGCCGCCTTGTCGAATAGCGTTCGATACAAGTAGCGGCCATCAAATGTTTGCGAGGGTTGTTTCAGCGCCGACTCTAGAAGTCCTCTTCCATAGTCATCACCTAGATACTAAAAATCCGGCATCGGATCTGGATAGTCTGGATCGAATTCCGATGCCAACTGGTACGTGATACGTTCTACTTCTTCAACTGTAGGGAACCAGTAAGCACGCCTAGAGACGTCTCAACTCCTTCAAAGCGTCTCTATGCATGTCAATAGCCAGTTTTGCGGCCTTATCCAGAGTCTCAGGGCTTACGCGCCGATAGGACTTAGGGGCCTGAGCTTTCATACCCTTTAGCTCGTTATTTTTCGAATTCTTTCTGCCTTTAACAGCTACCATCAGAAAACCCAACTGTGATAATTCTTAAAATATTTCAGGTACACAAAGATTATCTAGTATTGTCGTAGATAACTTGAGTGTAAATTATATCATAGCAACCAAGGCCCAATAATATTCCACAACCAAGTACACACACAAACAAATAGATTTCTCAAAACCTATAGAACTTAATCCACAAATATGAAACCCATCGTTACGATTTAAGTACTAATTGCGGTGCCTGTCTCTCTATCAGCACACCATCAACCGTTGCGCTCCTCCTCCAGCACCTGCCGCAGCACCTCCGGGTCAACTCTAACCTCAACGCCAGCCCGCTCCTCCTGTAAAAGCATCGCTACCCGTGAGTCGCGACCCTCCCAGCCCCGGTTCATGGCCTCGGTCATCTCCGCCAGGGTGAGACTGGCCAACTTCATCGGCACGTCGAATTCGCGGCCCAGGCCCACCGCCAGGTCCACATCTTTGCGGGCCAGGCGCAAGGCAAAGTCGGGCGGATCAAAATTACCCGGCAGCAGGTGCTCGGCCAGTCCCTCAAAGGTACCGCGCCGTCCCTGCGCCCCCCGTCGCACCGCCTGCCACAGCGCCAGCGGCTCCACTCCAGCCTTCACCCCCATGGTAAAGACTTCGGCCAGGGCGGTCTGGATGATATATCCGGCGCAGTTATGCACCAGCTTGGCCACCGCGCCGCAGCCGATCGGCCCCACGTAGTAGGCCTTATCGCCGATGGCGTCCAGCACTGGCTTATACTTGTCAAACAGGTCCCGGTCGCCACCAACCCAGATGGCCAGGTTCCGGGAGCGTGCGCCCCGGGGACCGCCGCTGACCGGAGCGTCCAGCACGTTGATGCCTCTGGCCCCCATCACCTCGTGGATACGGCGGATAGCGGTGGGCGAGTTGGTGCTGAGGTCGAAGTAGGTCTTGCCTGACTCCAGTCCGGCCATCAAACCAGAATCACCCAGGGCCACCGCATCTATTTCCACCGGCCCGGGCAACGATGTGAAAACCACCTCGCTGGCTTCCGCGACTTCCCGGGGAGTATCGGCCCAGACCGCTCCGGCTTCCAGGTGAGGAGTAGCCGACTCCCGGCGGATGTCATGCACCACCATCTCATTGCCGCCTTGCAGGCAGTTGAAAGCCATGCTGGCCCCCATAGTTCCCAGTCCAACAAACCCTACCTTGGTCATTCGGTCCTCCCGTGCCCAATTGTCTTACTTTATGCTGACAAAGCGCCAGCGTTGTCAGGCCACATTATCAGACAGGCGGCCAGGGGTTGCAACCACGGGTTGCCTGCCGGTCCCTTGTCAACTCAACCCGGTTTGGGCATACTTGCCTGAGACTTAGATACCCTGGGACTTCCATACAATGAGACTTAGATACTGGCGGACGGCGATGGGATTCCTTGAGTTTGGCAGCCATTCATTGCGCAAAAATGCCGCGCGCGATAATGCCGTCGCACCGGACATTCAATCCCACTTGTCGCGGTCAGAAAAGGTGCTGAGCGTTTTTGGGCCATTTTTCGCCACTAACTATCGGGTTCTGCGCCTGGACTCACCCACCGGCCCCAGCCGGGGACACTTGCTGGAGATCCCCTACGACCAGCTAGCCTCCATCGATATGGTGCGCCGCAGCAACCATCCGATGATGGCCCTGGGTACAATTATGGTCATTCTGGGATTGCTGATGGGCGCAATCCTGCCAATTAGCGCCCTGCTGATGCTCCCTCTGGGCGGCGGATTTATTTACCTGGGGGCCAGGGGCAAGCCCGGTTACTTTCAATTATTGGCGCGGGACATGCCCAAACAGGCCGAAAAATTCTGGCAAGTTGAGTACAACCGGTCGGGCAATTTCATCGCCACCCTACGCAGCGCTATTGGCCAAATGCCTGAGTTTTAATCAAGAGGATGTTTAGTAAGTTCCTCCCCTTGGCAAGGGGAGGCTAGGAGGGGTCGTTTTACCCCCCTCTTTCTCTCCCCCTTGGCAAGGGGGAGATTACACGTTATTAACGCAAACTTCGCCAAGGAGCAAAATGTTAGACCAGCAAGAGAAACTGTGGGACTACAACGCGGTTGAGCCGGGCCAGGCCGGGCAACCGACGGTGGTGGCCATCACCGCCGAGAATATTGCCGAGTACGCACGGCTGTCCCAGAATCCCCAGTACTCCAACGCTTCGATTGCCATGCCCACCATGATTCTCAGCTATGCGCCGCTGCGGCGCGAGGACATCGCCCAGAACAACGGCTTCGTAGCGCTGGAAGAGTCCAAGACCGCCCGGCGACAGACTCCATTCGCCAAGTGTGAGGTACGATTTTTTCATCCGGTCCAAGCTGGCGACACCATCACCGGAAACCGACGGGTGCTGGAGAAGTATGAGCGCCGAGGCAGCAAGTTCGTCACTTTCAGAATAGAGGCGTCGAACCAGCGGGGCGAAAAGGTAGCCGAGTACGACTATACCTGCATTTTTGACTACGCTAAGGGCCAGCGGGAAGTGCCCAAAGAGCCGGCCCCCAACCAACCGTCGCCAACCCCAGCAAGCACTCCCTCCCAGATAATCCGCTTCGAGACTGCCGGCATCGGCGACCGGTTGGGCACTCTGACCATTACCGAGAGTCAAGAAATCATCAACCGCAAGAACGACTTCCGACTGGCGGGCGCACCCAGCGTCAGCAACATTCACACCGATGAGGAGTTCGCCCGGCAGAACATCTTTGGCGGCACGGTCAACGCCGGTCCGGCCACCATGTCCTACGTGGACCAGATGCTGGAGCAGTCCTTTCCTCTGAGCGCTTTCTACAACGGAGGTTCCCTGCTGATGCGGGCCATCACTCCCTTCCGCTCCGGCGACACAGTTACCTTTGAGGGAGAGATAACCGACAAACGCGAGGATGAGGGGAAGCAAATCCTGGATTGCCGGGTCAAGGGCAACAACCAGCGCGGCGAACTGGTCTGCCTGGCCGACGCCACCATGGTGATGGCTGGTTGAGGCCTGGCTAGATTACCATCCTTCGACTGGCTCAGGACGAACGGACAGCTTCTCCCAACATCCACCGGGAGAGGAGACTTTCTGATTATGCATTAACGGAAGCGGTTAACTATGAAAGTGCTAATCTTTATTTCGCTTATATTCGTGCTGGCCTGCGCTCAACCCACCGCTGGTCCGGATACGTCAACGCCTGTGGCCGAATCTCCTGCATCGGCCGAGCTAACTCTAATCGAGTACTTAGAAACGACCATGGAGATTTTTGAACGAGCAGGCAAGTATTCGGCGACTACATCAGCATTATCAGAAGCGTTCGTAGATACTCCGGCGTGGCGCGAACGGTCATTATCCAATGCTTATGACCTAACCTCTAGTTACGATGAATTGAAAGTAATCAATCCCCCGGCACTTTTCAGTGAGGTTCACGAAAATTATATTCTGGCATTTGAACATATGGCGGAGGCGGGCAGATTGA
>JACZRM010000015.1 GCA_022576105.1 Chloroflexota bacterium
GTGCTTATCTGGACTTCTACAACCGAGAGCGTCCCCACCAGGCTTTAGGCTACCTGACACCAGCTCAGGTCTTTGAAGAAGAACCGTCAAGGAGGTGTTTACAATACCAAAACGTGGCACTACCATCAACTGGTGAGACCTTGCCTATGGTAGCGGAAGACTCTCTTAATTTGGTCCCTTTGTTGTCTAGATAAGTGGGACCACCATAGGATTCCCTCGTTGCTCAGGGCAACTCGCAATTCATTTTGTTTGGTGTTCTTAGTATTTCTTAAAGTTAGCGGCAAACGCCAGGCACTTCCCGGTCATTCTAAAGAAGCAAGCGACTGAAGAATCTGAGATTCTTCGCCTTCTCTCTGTTGCGGCTCAGAATGACCAGGATGTCTTCTGATTAAGGGCTGGCCTAATTCAGCCACTGGACCTTCTTGCCGTTCTCCACAGTCCAGTGAAAATTGCCGGAACTGGGTGACGCGCCTTCATCATGCACGGTGACAAATGCGCTCCAGATATGCACACCATCGGTGCTGATATCGGGGTGCAGGTTCAGCAAGAGGCTAACATCCTGGTGGTCCAGAATTACCGACCACTCGGCCTGGTCCTGCCAAGCCTTGAAAACCTCCGGCGAATCGGCGGTGACCCGGCTGACGTCGAAACGAAACGGCGGGCGGATGATTGACGAGCAGACTACTTTGCCCAACCCAACTTCACAGTTGCTTATCTGTTCTCCGTTCTGCACGATTACCCACCAGACCAACCCGTAGCCGGCCCCCGGGCTAGGCGTCGAACTTTGCAAATCGCCTACTTGGGTTTCACCTTGAGTCAACGCCACACGACCCGAAATCTCAGTCGCGATCCCAGGTTCCCTGGCCTCGGCCAAGGCGATGGCATCCAAAGCAGTAAGCCACTGGCTTTCGTTGGCGGTAACGACCTGGTTCCAGTCCCCCGGCACGGCAGCTTCGGTCGTTTCTGAAGAATTCTGATCGGCCTGACCTGTTACCGGCACCGGTTTGGCAGCCGAATCGCCTAGTATGGGGGAATTGTTCGACTCAACACCTTCCGGCGAGGAGCCGACTTTTGAATCCCTGGCCTGCGCCGCCTCCAATTCTTCCATAAAGCTGTCCACATGGGGAGCCACCTGGGTTGCACCGGCCACCATCGCCGCCCTGGCCTTAGTCTCCAGAGCATTTTTGAGCTGGTCGGGATCGGTAGAGATGGCGCAACCCATCGCCAAAATCAAACTCAGGCCGACTAATCCCGCCAAGGAAACCCGTACCTTGTGGCTCATATTTTAACCTCTGATGGTTTGAGTCGAGTTGGCAGGACAGCACCATACGGCGCCGAACGCATCATGTGCAGAAGGGGACTCAAAAAATTCATTGGTATCAGGCTATAAGTCTAGCGGGGATCATTCCGGTAAATAATGGTGCATGCACCCAAACCAACCCTGTGCATCGGCTATTGGTAAAGGTATAATCCCCTCAGCATATTGTGCCCTTAACTCCGCCTGTGAGGTTCAACAGCGTTTGGTCTGGGCAGGGGCAGAGGAAGAGAGGGTTAAAACAATGACCACTTACGGTGAGCCCAGGATCTGGCTGGACCAATTTCCTCTGGGGGAGTCCCAGTCCTTTGAGCAGGAATGGAACGGCATCACCTACCCGGGAGAGATCTGCAGGTCTGATACCTGGTCTCCCGGCTGGGGACAGCCCCTGACCGACGACACTTACTTCCGCATTGTTCTAATGGTCCGGCGGCCCGACGGCCTCACCCCCAGAATCGAGGACCAGAGAATTGCGCTGTGCCTGCCGGGCGATGGCGTGTACCGCCGACGAGACCGCCTGGTGGACGAGCTGGCCACGATACGAGAGACCCAAGTCTTATATGTAACTCAGCGGGACCCCGAAGCGACGCTAATACGCAGCACACTGCAGCGGCGTCAACAAGGTCTGGAAGAAGAGCTAATCACTCATGAGCTTGACCGATATTCGTCGGGCACGGTGCTATCCGCCCCGGGGTCGGGACCGATTCCCAACGACCTGTTTGCCGGCGCCGACCCGGTATCGTGGTTTGCCAACATTGCCCGCTGGCTGCTGTCTCGTGCCTATCCCAACTCGCCGCTCGACACCAATTTACTGCCCCGAGGGGTTACCCAAGAAGATGCCGGGTTGCTGTATGAGGCAATCTTCCGGGAACCGGCGCCAGCATCAAAACAAGGCCAGGCCAACAGAAATCAGGAAATTCTGGGCGAGCTTGGCCCGGGCCTGGGGCTCTCCTCGACCAATAATCCTACAACCTACGATCCCTCGGCTTGTCCCGTATTGGAGATAATCCAACGCCACCGGTCCGGGGAGGCAAGTTCCATCGCCTGGCCGGATCTGCACCACCACCTGGCCCATGAGGTGGGTCTAACCGGCCCATTGGCAACTCTATTCTCGCTGGTGTATCTGCATCAGACCAGACCCGAGTTGGAAATGGGGCTGGTTGACAATCACCGGCTATCCCTATTGGGAAACCGACCGCTCACCGGGACCAGGTTAACCGGTGACCTGCTGACCCAATTAACCTGGGACTCTCGAATAGCCCAATGGGCGACTACCTTGGGACCGATTACTCAACCCAGCTGGGACGAAACACTGCCCTACCTGTCGGTTATTTCGCCCAACCTTACTCCGGTGGGGGTTGGCGGAAGCATAATTGAGAATGAGCAGCTATTGCTCCGAGACTTGGATTCTATCCGTGCGTCGGTGGGTTTGGGACAGGACTTTCTGGCACTGTTAGGCGATGCACCCATTGACCGTCCAACGAACCCGGGAAATTTACTTGCCTCGCTGAGCCGGATTTCCTCAATTGCTGTTGAAGGCTCTCAATCTGACTTTCAGGCGGTATATGAGTCGATTAGAAGCATCTACAGCGACTACCGGCTATTGGAGGAAGACCTTACTCAGGTGAGCCGACTGGCCCAGCTGGGCCGGGCTTCGGCAGAAATTCGGGAGGCTTGGGTCTACATCGTGGCCGCTGAAGTTAACCCGGAAATGGCCGAGCTATCGGTGGAACGACAATCCGTGGCCGCCGCGGTGACCGCTGATAGTCTGCTGAGTTTCTCCCGCTCCTGGGCCGTTTTATCACAGCAGGTGGACAGTTTCAAATCCAAATACGCCACCGCATATGCTTCCCACCACCAGCAGTTCAACCAAACCCTAATCGGGTACCGGCTGGACTTAGCAGCAGCCAAGCTGAAGCTGACGGCCCTGGAACTGCTGAACGGCCTGACGGAACTGGGCCCGCCCGCCGGAGCCGAGTTGGCCCAGCTTCTAGCCGACCTGGAGACTGACCGGAACTCCTGCTCAGTGCCGGTGGCGAAAATAGACCTGGTGCGTACCCCCCAATGCACCAACTGCCGGCTTTCCTTGGAAGATTCACTGAACGCCCAGGGATTGGCCAGGTGCATCGACCTCATTGATGGGACTCTGGGCGAGAGAAATAGGGCCTTGAGCAATTTGCTGGTGGACAAAATCCTCCATGGTCAGGTTGACCAGCGCATGGAAGATTTCCTAAAGATTGTGCAGGCCAGTGACCTTTCGGCGTTGTCCAATACCATCAGCGAAGAAATGATCTCCTTCCTTCGCCGGCTGTTGGGGTGACCGCCCAGGGCAATGCCATTTTCGACGCTGGTCGAGTAGTCCGAAGGGCGTATCGAGACCCTCGTCCTATTGGCTGGCATTGGTGCGGTTTCGATACGCTTTGCCGCTCAACCGACGATGGCGGGCAGTGATGACCCAGGGCAATGCCATTTTCGACGCTGGTCAAGTAGTCCCAAGGGCGTATCGAGACCCTCGTCCTGTTGGCCAGCGTTGGTGCGGTTTCGATACGCTTTGCCACTCAACCGACAATGGAGGGGGGTGATGACCACTGATCAGAGGTGTTTGAGACCAGGGCGAGGCTACTCTCACAGTAGGCTCCTGGCACCATAGAGTACAATAGCGTTATGCGCATTATCGTCGGGTTGGGCAACCCGGGCCCTCGCTACCGCTGCACCAGACACAACATCGGTTTCCGTTGTATCGACCTGATGGCCCGCCGATGGGACATCAAGGTGTCGGAGCGCCGTCGCAAGGCGGTGCTAGGGAAGGGCCGGCACCTGGAGCAGGACGTGGCGCTGGCCAAACCCCGCACGTTTATGAACAACAGCGGCGACGGCGTCGCCTACCTGCTGGCCCGCTACGGAGCTCGACCGCAAGACCTGATAATTGTTTATGATGAGATGGCGTTGCCGGTGGGCAAGCTGCGTCTGCGCCCGTCGGGCAGCGATGCCGGTCACAATGGTATCCGCTCGATTATCGCCGCGCTGGGCACCACCGACTTCACCAGAATCAGAGTGGGTATTGACCGGCCTAACCCGGAAGAAAATCAGATTTCTCATGTCATTGGTGGCTTCACCAATGAAGAAGCGCCAATAATTGCCAAAACGGTGAAGAGAGTGGTTGCAGCGGTGGATTGCCTCTTGCAAGAAGGCATTGATCAAGCCATGAACCAATTTAACTGAGAATACCCAACAAAATGAAATGCCAATTTCCCTGAGGAGCGAGGGAATCCCCCTCAGTCCTTCTTTACGAAAGGAGGAGAGTCGATTGCCCCCTTTGCAAAGGGGGATGGGGGATTTTAGATTGGACACTAGCTATCGGCTTTGGATGAACACTTGGCCATTTTGTTAGGGACTGTAAACTAATTAATCAAGCTGGGGTGGCGTCAAGCATGGGTCCAGTCCCGTTACAATCTCTAAATGCCATTAATTCGCAGGGATCAAATTCCCGTTTGAGGTCGATACTAAGCGTCACCGGAAATATCGTCGCTAAGGTCGGTCGCGTCTGGTGGGTCGGACCACTGTCGCTGATCCTGGTCCTGGCGGCATGCACATCCTTTGATCCCTCCGGCGACCCCCCGGGGCTGGCTCTACCGGCGCCTACGCCCAGCTCAAACACGGCCACCCAAGGCAGTCCCCAGGATGAATCCCCTCCGCAGACCGCCGTACCCGAGACGGCCGCCACTCCAAATTATCAATCGGTCCCAGGCTTGCCATCGGTCCTGATCGGCTCAGACTTAGATTCGGATCTTACCCCGACTTCCATTGATCCGGCGCCAGACCGCGACTTGTACCAACTGGCCGCCGAGTTGAAGCTGCACATCGATCCGGCCAGCATATCCAGGGTCGTCAACCCGGAGCCGGTCAGCTACCAACAGGGTAGAGAAGACACCTTCTGGTTGGTGAATTTTCGTGATCTGGAGTTATATCAGTCTCAATTTGAGCTTCGCCTGGTCACACCCCGCGCTTACTGGTACGTGCAAAAAGGCCAGCGAATCTTGCAGAGCGACCTGGTCCAGGCGGCGAAAGACTTTGAAGAGACCATTTACCCCCAAGTGTCGGCGGCATTTGGTCAGGAATGGTCTCCTGGCATTGATAATGACCCGCATTTAAATATTATCCACGCCCCGAT
Source organism: Chloroflexota bacterium (assembly GCA_022576105.1). The sequence goes on from JACZRM010000015.1 coordinate 5,487, forward strand.
TCAAGGTGTGGCCGGTTACTTCAGTTCGTCCGACGAACATCCCATAAGTGTTTACCCCAACAGCAATCAGCGCGAGGTGATTTATATCAACAGCCGGGCGCTGAAGGTGGGCGGTTCCAGCTATCTGGAGGTGCTGGCCCATGAATTGCAGCATGTAATCCATTGGGCCAACGACGGCTCTGAAGAAACCTGGGTCAACGAGGGTCTTTCTGACCTGGCCGTTTCGGTGGCCGGATACCGGGCCTCAAACATATCCCGGTTCTTGCGCTCACCAACCACGTCGCTGGTGAACTGGCCGCTGGACAACAGCAACGTCCTGGCCCACTACGGCGGTTCGGCCTTGTTCTTTAACTACCTGCTGGAGCACTACGGCAGCGCTGAGGGGCTGATTGATCTGGTCAAGGAGCCCGCCGACGGTATCGCGGGAATCGACGCTTATCTGGCAAAGCAGGGGTTCGGGACCACCTTCAAGCAGGTCTTTGGCGACTGGGTAATTGCCAACGTCCTGGACCAGTCTCCGGGGCGTTACGGCTACCAGGAATTGGACGTCCAGGTGTCAATCAAGAAAACTCTAAGCGGGACCGGCAAACTGGACTCGGAGATTCCCCAATACGCCGCCGAATACATAGAGTTAACCTCCAATCGGAATTCGGTACGGATAAAATTCGATGCACCGCCAGTCAACCGGCTCTTGCCTACGGACGTTGGCGAAACGGGATGCTGGTGGAGCAACTCAGGCGACTCCATCAACTCAACCTTGACTCGGAACGTTGACCTTCGGGGGCAGACTCAGGCAGAGCTTACCTATCAGGTGTGGTATCAGATCGAAGAAGACTGGGACTATGGTTATGTGGAAATATCCACTGACGGCGGCCGGTTCTGGCAAATATTGGAGACTCCAATAACTTCACCCAGAAACCCGGTGGGTAATAGTTTTGGGCCGGGATATACCGGGAACCGGGGATGGACCACCGAAAACTTGGACCTATCCCCCTATGCCGGTCAGGAGATTCAGGTACGGTTCCAGTATGTAACCGACGACGCCATCAACGGCATCGGACTGTGCTTACGCAACCTGTCGCTCTCTCCGGCTGGGATCGACGGCGATGACCACAATGGCTGGGTACCCAATGGATTTGTCTTGATTAACAATCGAGTGCGGCAGGACTACCTAGTCCAGGTGATACAGATTGACCGGGACAACCAGGCGTCGGTGGTCACATTGGAGCAAGACCCAGCACACCCGGGCACGGGCACGCTGGTAGTTGATTCTCCCCAATTACTGAACCGGTTGCTGGTGGTGGTGGCGGCGCTGGCCCCTTACACTCTGGAGCCCGCCCCTTACACCCTAACGGTGGAACCTGCAGATGAATCGGGCCGGTCTCTGCCTTGAACCAATCGGGTTATCCCCGGCGCCGGCAGCTTGCGCGCTCAGGGCTAAGACGGTCGTTGCTTTCGCTCGTCCTCGCGCTCTTGCCACTTGTCCCGTAGCGGCCGGCCCTTATCCGGCTCGGGGTCCTTGACCAGCCCGTACATCCGGCGGCCTTCATGCTCTTCGGGCAAATATTCGGTGATGGGAAGCCCTTCTTTATCCACGAACAGCAGACAATGACAATACTTGTAGATCTGCATGTCGTCGCAGGCGCAGATCCAGGTACGGTGGGTGGTTTCTTCCTTCTTGTCGGGGTAGAAACGACAGGGACACAGTGGCCGCCCCAATTCATCAATGTTTTTGGCCAGCCCCAGAATTACCTGCTCAGTGACTTCCGGGTCCGGATGAGTGAAGCTACCCGATTTTTCACAATATTTTTCGACGAAGACCCGCATTCGCTGCGTCGCCTTTTCGCTAGGTTGGTCCGCCATGAAAATCCTCCCAGGTCACGTTACGCAATCTGCACAACGGTAAATTGATAAAGCGGTATTCTAGTCCCTTAGCCCCAGATAAAGCAAATTGGTCGTTGCATGTTTAGATGCCGGAACGTGGGCCAGGGTTCACGGTGCCCCTGTTCTGGAAGAATAAGGCAAATGCAAAGGCCCTCCAATCGATACTGGAGGGCCTAAAATCGCGCTGATGAATCTGGTTATAAACTAGGCCGCTTTTTGCTCGACTTTGGCAAATTTGTAGCCCACGGTACGTTCGGTCATGATATATTTGGGCTCGGCGGGATCATCATCCAGCTTTTGACGCAAATGCTTGATGTGCACCTTCAGGTAGTTGGTCTCGTCCAGGTATTCCCGACCCCAGACCCGGCCCAACAGCGTGCGGTGGGTCATCACCTTGCCAGCGTTCTTGGTCAAGTGGTACAGCAGTTGATACTCGGTAGGAGTCAGCTTGAGCCGCTTTTCACCTAGATATACTTCGTGCTTGTTGAAGTCCACCAACAGGCTGTGGTGCCGGAAGGGTTTTTCGTCCCCACCGGCATAGGCCATGCTCTGAGTCCGGCGCAGCACCGATTGGACCCGGGCCATGAACTCAATTGGCCGGAAGGGTTTGGCGACAAAGTCGTCGGCTCCCAATTGCAACCCCTTCACAATATCTGCCTCCTTGTTCCTGACCGTCAGCATGACGATGGGCACATCGGAAAAGCGACGAATCTCCTGGCACACGGTGTATCCGTCCATATCGGGGAGACCAATGTCCAAGATCACCAGCGCCGGGTTTTCAGCGTCGACCATTTCGATCCCGGTGTTACCATTCGGCGCCGACACTATCGTCGAATCCGGCCACCGCATTTCAAAAGTCAGGCTGACAACCTCCAGAACATCCGGGTCGTCATCAATTACCAATACTTTCATGATCATCTCCTAGCGGTAATGAAAAATAAAAAGTGCTGCCTTCGCCCAGCGTGCTTTCCACCCAAATTCTGCCCCCGTGCAATTCCACCAGGTACTTGGCAATGGCCAGGCCAATACCACTGCTCTTTCCGGCGCCCAGGCCATCGGCGCTGGCGTTGCGATAGTAGACATTGAATACCTTTTCCAGGTCCTCTTCAGCCACGCCCTGGCCGTTGTCGGTGACGTGGGTTATCAGATAATCGCGTTCCAACGATACTCCAACGGTGATCTCTCCCCCAAAATCAGTGTAACGGTTGGCGTTGGAAATGAGATTCAAGAGAATTCGTTCGCAGCGCCGCCGGTCAATCTGGAGTAGGGGCAATTTATCGGGCAGATTTAGTTCCAGAGACTGACGTTTGGAGCGGGCGACGGGGCTCAGCAGGGACACCGTTTCTTGGTACAATTCCCGAAGGTCTGTGGATTCCAGGTCCAGTTGCAAGTTGGAATCTTGCATTTGAGCGTAGTCCAAAGACTCGTCCACTAGGCGTTCCAGGCGCTCCACCCCCCGGTTGATGCTGCGAATCAGCCTTCCCTTAGCGCCGGAAGCTGGGACGTCTTCCTGCAAGCCCAGCATCTCGGTGCCCGCTTTAATGGCGGTCAATGGGGTTTTCAGCTCATGGGCCACCGTTAAGAGAAGTGTCTGCTTCATCTTTTCCAGCGCTTCAAGCTCGGCCAACCGCTCGCTTTCTTGCCCATACAAGCGGGCATTTTCAATAGCAGTAGCCGTTTGATTGACCACCGTACGCAGCAAGTTGATGTCGCTGGTGGAGTAGTCTTCATCAGCCAGCTTGGGACCGACCACCAGCACACCGGTTAGCTCGCCTTTGCTTTGCAATGGAATCAGCAGTTCCATGTCCAGGAGTTCCACCGCCCTTTGCTCATCCACCGTTAGTGCCCTAAATTTGGTCACAACTTCCAGGTCTTGGCGGGTCAATATCCCGTTATTGTCTCTCAGCCAGTTGAGAATGGGGCTTTCATCCCCCAAAATTATGCCCTCTGCTCCGCTGAGTTCATCGGTAGACGCCACATAGAAACCGGGAGATTGCGGGAGACCGGGAGCCTTTGGGCGACCGGTAGACTGAGGGGCCGGTAAAAGCAAGGCAGAGCTGCTGGCCAGCATGGCCTGGCTGACCAAACCGGTCAACGAATCTGCAATGCTCTTCAGGTCGGTTATGTCCTTGGTATCCTGGCTGAACTGTACCAAGGCTTGCAGATGGTCGTACCGCTCCCGGGAAAACCAATGGTCGGCCCAACGCTGTAATTGACTTAGCACCGGTTGTAGAGCGATTGCCACCACTGCGGCGGCGCTGATTACCGCCAGCAAACGGGCCGGTTCACTCTGGGAGCGAAAGGTGAAGTTGAACAGAACAAACACCACTCCATAAACTCCTACAATGAACGTCCCCAGCAAGGTATAGGTCAGGCCGCTGCGCAAAACTACCCGCAGTTCCAGCAGTTGGTACTTGAGCATGGCCACTGAGGTAAGAGCGACGAAATACAGGTTGGCCATGATGCCGAAGGGGTAGAAGAAAATACCGCTGGAAAACAAGAAGTCGGAGGTTGCGCCGACCAGGGATAGACCCGCTCCAACCACCATGTACAATATGCGGTTCTTCTCTTCCGGCGACTTGGAAACGCGGTGACGCTGGACCAGGTTGGCTATTCCCAGAACCACCGGGACATACCCCAACGCCAGGTATAAAATTCCCAGCATGGTAAAGCGATAGGTCCAACCGACATACCCACCCAGCAGGGTCACTTCTTCGACCCGGTCAACCACGTGCCCGGTGACGGAAAGCACCGCGAAAATGACCCACGCTGTGTAGAACGTAGCCAAATTGGCCTTCGGAACTCTGATCCGAGTGTAAAGAACCGAGAAATGATAGAAGAGGACCGAGATCCCTAACACCATCACAACCGCCGTTCGCTCCCAAATCATGGCCAAATCTGCGCCGTCGGGGTGAGGGCTGGTGCGCACTCCAAAGATGGTCAATCCCCACAGGGCCATGGTAAATAAGAGCAATGCAAACACGCGGTTTCGCAGGTTTCGCCAGTCGCTTCGCAATACCAGAGAGAGCAAAAAGATATTGAAGATGAACGAAGCAAGCGGCAAAAGCTCGTAAAAGATGGCGTAGATCGACACGGTTTACCCTATCTCACGGTCACGCGGGAAGACTCAGTTTGGACCAGGCCCCCTAACGGTGGTGTAAATAAGGCTTCACTACGCATTATATAGGGCAGTTCCGCCACACTGGCGTTAAGACGAGAGGGACGCCTTATTTGGTTTAGAGAAACAATCAATGTTTAACCCTTGTTTACACCCTGGGAATGAGTTTCGATTCAGGCCGGCCGGAGATGGGAAATAATGTCTTGGTGCTGTTTATCCCAACGGGGTAAACAATTCTTGGGCCGATTTTCATTCGGAACATCATCCTATGCGGTCTGGCACCCTTCAAATATGGTGCTTGCCTGGGAAACATAAAGTGCTGACGCCCACCTGCAATAGGTTGCCAGCACCTAGATTCTGGGACCTATTCCTGAATAATTCTCCCGAACCTGGCCAATCAGCCGACTTGGATGTGAGGGGCAGAGCAGGGAGAATTGAACGTTGGGTTATCTAGTCCGACCCAGCGAAACGATAGCCCCGACCCCGTTCGGTAACGATCAACTTGGGGTCCTGCAGATTGTCCTTGAGCTTTTTCCTCAAACGCTGGATGTGAGCTTTCACCAAACCGCTGCTGCTGCGGTATTCATTACCCCACACTTCGTCGAGAATAGCCTGGTTGGTGAGCACCTGTCTGGGATTTCTAATCAGGTAGCACAGCATCTTGTACTCGGTGGGCGTAAGCTTCACCGTTTCGCCCTGCACCGATACTTCCCTGGTATCAAAGTCAACCGAAACGGCCTTGCTGATGAAGGGCTGGCCTTCCGTACCCAGAGGGCCTACCTGTACCCGCCGCAGCACTGCCCGGGTACGGGCCAACAACTCAACTGCACTGAACGGTTTGGTAAGGTAGTCGGCAGCGCCCAGTTCCAGACCCCTCACTATGTCCACTTCACGGGAGCGAGCGGTGATCAATATAACCGGCACGTCGGACGAGCTGCGGAATTCCTTGCAAAGATCGAATCCCCAAGACTCACCTTCGGGCAAATTGACATCGAGGATCACCACATCCGGGTTCTCCGCCTTGACCATCGCCATGCCCTCAGTCCCATTGGGAGCACCCAACACCTGACTGCCTGGCCAAGCAGTCTCGAATGCCACTGTGACAACCTCCATGATTTCCGGGTCGTCTTCGATTATTGCCACCCGCATTGCACCCTCCTCTCCAGCTAAAATGTTACCTCCTTAACCTTAGTATTACCGTTTCTTAACCTCCACCGGCACAAAGGGATTCACCAGGATTCCAAACCTAACGCTAACCAAAACCCTTCAAAACCGGTCCAAAGGCGCAAAACTTCCGTCTGGGAAGCACTCCCTATTAAGCGCTGCCTAGAAAGCACTCCGGCAACTTGACGCAGGTAACCTACGTTAGAGATTGGGTTTTGAGGATTCAAAGTGACCCGTGGTGATACTGGCGCCCGGCGGCGGGGTTTTGGACTACAAGAGTGGCAGGTAGCGGGAGACCTCGTAGTCGGTAACGGTTGCCCGGTAGTCGGCCCATTCAATCTTCTTGTTGCGAATGAAACTGGTAAATATATGCTCACCCAGGGCTTCCCGGAGCAGGTCGCTTTCTTCGGCCAGGGCCAGCGACTCCCCCAAGCTTGCCGGCAGTGTCTTGATTCCGCGGGCCACTCGTTCTTCGTGGTCCATGTTGAAGACGTTGCCTTCTACCGCGGGCGGCAGCGGATATTCTTCCTCGACTCCCTTGAGTCCCGCCGCCAGCATCACGCTGAAGGCAAGGTAAGGGTTACAGGCCGGGTCCGGCGCCCGGTACTCAATCCGAACCGAGCTTTCGTAGCCGGGTTTGTAGGCCGGCACCCGCACCAGGTCGGAGCGATTCACATGGGCCCAAGATATGTACACCGGAGCCTCAAAGCCCGGCACCAACCGCTTGTAGGAGTTTACCCACTGGTTGGTCACCAGGGTAATTTCCGGGGCATGTCGCAGCAGGCCGGCAATAAATCTTCTACCGGTGAGCGACAGGTGATACTCATCATCCGGATCGTAAAAGGCGTTTTCGTCACCTTTGAATAGAGATTGGTGGATGTGCATACCAGACCCGTTCATGCCGGAAATGGGTTTGGGCATGAACGAAGCATAAGCATCCCTGAGCTGGGCCAGCTCTTTGATCACCAGCTTGGCGGTCATCACGCTGTCGGCCATGGTTAGCGCGTCGGCGTATTGCAGGTCTATCTCATGCTGGCTGTGAGCGCCCTCGTGATGCGAGTATTTCACCGGTATGCCCATATCCGAAAGGTTGAGCACAGTGTCGCGCCTCAAGTCGGCGGTTGGGTGGCTGGACTGCTGATCGTAGTAGCCAAAATTGTCCAGCGGCTCCGGAGTCTTGGAATCCTTGAAATAGAAAAACTCAAGCTCTGGCCCGACATAGTAGGTATAGCCCAGCTTGGCCAAGCGCTCCAGATTACGCTTCAACACGTAGCGGGGGTCACCGATGAAAGATTGACCGGCCGGAGTGCAGATATCGCAGAACATGCGGGCGACGGCGTTTTGTCGCGGTCGCCACGGAAGAATGGCGAAGGTGGTTGGATCTGGAAATGCCCGCATATCGCTCTCGTCGATGCGCGCAAATCCTTCAATGGCCGAACCATCAAAACCGACGCCGCGTTCAATGGCGTCTTCCAGGTCATCCACGTTGATCGCGAACCCCTTCAGGTTGCCCAGGATGTCGGTGAACCAGAGGCGAATGAACTTTACGTCGTTGTCCCTGGCGCTTCTCAGTACATATTCGCGCTCGGCGGCCCGATCGTCGGTTATCATAAACCCTCCACTTCGGGGGTGTTAAGTTAGCGGTGTTAAGTTAATTGTAGCCCACTGTTTACGCTTAAGGAATTCCCAACTCATCCCGAAGAAAACATACGCCGCCCCGGAGGGCGGCGCGTGGGCAAGCATCCGGTGACTTGCGACTAAGGAGTAGCCGCGCCGCAGACCGTGTCGATGATCAATCTGGTTACCACATAGGGATCGCAGTTGGCGTTGGGTCGGCGGTCCTCAATGTAACCTTTGCCATCGCGGGCAACTTGCCACGGAATCCGGACCGATGCGCCCCGGTCGGATACACCCCACCGGTACTCCTTGTATGAGCAAGTCTCATGCTCGCCGGTCAAGCGCTCTTCGATACGATGGCCGTAGTTGGCGATGTGCAGATCGTGTTTGGTCCCCAGGGCCTCCGCGGCGGCAACGCAGTCCTCGTAGTTCTCCCGCATTTTGCTGGTGGAGAAGTTGCAGTGAGCGCCGGCGCCGTTCCAGTCGCCCCTTACCGGCTTGGGGTCCAAAGTTGCGCTGACGTCGAATTCTTCGCCAATGCGGTACAGCAACCACCGGGCGACCCACAAATGGTCGCCTGCGGCCGGTGTGCCAATGGGCCCAATCTGAAACTCCCACTGTCCCGGCATTACCTCGCCATTGATTCCGGCGATAGCCAGGCCGGCTTCCAGGCAGGCATCCAGATGGGCTTCCACGATGTCGCGTCCAAAGACTTCATCGCAACCCACGCCACAGTAGTATCCGCCTTGGGGAGCCGGGAAACCGTTGTCGGGCCATCCCAGAGGTTTGACACCGTCAAAGTAGGTGTACTCCTGCTCAATTCCAAACCAGGTATCAAACGCGGCATATTTCTCCGCCGAGGCCGCGCAAGCCGCCCGGGTATTGGAAGGGTGGGGAGTCATGTCGGTGAGCAACACCTCGCACAGCACCAGCTTGTTTTCGCCACCGCGAATGGGATCAGGGCAGATGAAGACCGGGTTCAACACACAGTCGGAGGCCTCACCGGTGGCCTGATTCGTGCTGGAGCCATCAAATGCCCAGACCGGCGGCTCCTCTCCCAGAGGTACAACTTTACCCTTGGAACGCAGCTTGGCGGTGGGTTGCCCTCCATCAATCCAGATGTATTCTGCTTTGTATTTATTCACTGCTCAAACCTCAATTCCAATAGTAGAGTTGTCTGCTGCTGGCAGGTGTTCCCTATGCAGTATAGGCACCTTCACCATGCTGGGACAAGTCCAGACCAGATTCTTCTTCGTCTTCGGACGCCCTTAGGCCAATAGTGTATTTTAGGGCCAGTAGAATTATGGAAGTCACCGCAAAGGACCAGCCAACGACGGCTGCAATCCCAATTATCTGGTAGAGTATCTGCTCGCCACGACCTATCTCCAAAGCTCCGAAGCCGATTCCGACAAATAAACCGGTGGCCAGTGCACCCCAGGTTCCACCCATACCGTGGACCCCAAAGACCGCCAGGGCATCATCAACCTTGAACTTGAGCAACAGTTCAATTGCGCCGTAGCAGATGGCTCCCGCACCCAGACCGATGACTAGGGCGGGCATCACGCCGACAAATCCGGCGGCGGGCGTAATGGCCACCAGGCCAGCCACCGCGCCGGAAGCGGCCCCAATTACGCTGGGTTTCTTGCGAAACACCCAAGACATGGCAACCCAGGACAATACGGCGGCGGCGGCGGCGGTGTTGGTCACCACAAAGGCGTTGGTGGCCGTCCCGTCGGCCGCCAGGGCGCTACCGGCGTTGAAACCGAACCAACCAAACCAGAGCAGTCCGGCGCCCAAAACCACCATGGGAACGTTGTGCGGCGGCATGGGCTGCTCGCCAAACCCGATTCGCTTGCCAACGATCAGGGCGGCAGCCAGAGCGGCGATCCCGGAGTTAATGTGGACCACGGTGCCACCGGCAAAATCCAACGCGCCCAGGGTGCCCAGCCAACCATTGTCGCCCCAGACCCAGTGAGCCACCGGAGCATAGACCAGGGTCACCCACAGTACTATGAAAATGATGTAAGAGCTAAATTTCATTCGCTCGGCGAAAGCGCCGGTTATCAGCGCCGGTGTGATGATGGCAAACATCGCCTGGAAGATCATGAACGCTTGATGAGGGATATTGTCGGCGTAAGGGCCAGCCTCCGTGGCGCTGACTCCCGCCAGGCCGAACCAGGACAGATCGCCGATAAGCCCCAACCCGCCCAGGTCCGGGGCGAAGGCTAAGCTGTAACCCCACAGCACCCAGACCACTCCGACAATTCCAATGGACATGAAACTATACATTATCGTAGCATTGACGTTCTTGCGACGGACCAGACCTCCATAGAAGAAGGCCAAGCCTGGCGTCATCAACAAAACCAGCGCCGAACACACCAATATCCAAGCTGTGTCTCCACTATTCATTGAATTGTCCTCCTCTCCTCGATGGCTGACCAGCTAACCTTCCGGCGAACTAACCCTCCGGCGCCCGCAATTATCCTGGGTTTCCTTCCCGGCGGCCCCAATAACACATACAGCCCATGCTGTTGGCTAGGCCAGGGAGCATGGGCAGGTGGCCAATACGTTAGTGGTAGGCCCACCGGG
>JACZRM010000201.1 GCA_022576105.1 Chloroflexota bacterium
CCGGCTACTGGGCAACCTGCCCCATTCTCCCGCTCTACCTTGCTGAAGCGCTCTAAGTTTCCTCCGGCGGCGTATCGTTGTAAGCGGCTTAAATGGTCTCGATACGGCCTACTGGCCTACTCGACCAACGGCAGGCTAGACCTGGTTGGAGCGTCGTGGATTGGGTAGTGAAGCGTTTCCAAATCCACCAATGAACGAGTAAACCCAACTTAGACCACTTAGCAAAAGACATCATAATTTTCCTCCCTTCTGCCGACAAATCGATGGGCATAGAGTATAATCACTGCCGATGTCCTCATTGTGCCAGGTTTGGGCGCCAGGGGTGACGGTTGGTTAACACCCCAAGGCCCGGCAATGGGAACGAGTCAAAATATTTGGGTGGGAAGGACCTGATGAGCAAGTTTTTGGATGTTTTGGAGCGTATCAGAGATGGAGTATCCGCTCCCCTGGGTTTTGGCGCGACACGGGCTGAGAAACTCCCGGGCATTGCCCTGGTAGGCCTGGTCTCGGGAAGCCACGCCAAGGGCATCAAGGTCGCCGCGGACGCGGCGGCCGACGCGGTGATCGTGGCGGGCGCCAAGGACGCCGGGGCCTTGAAAAAGATGACCGCGTCCTTAAAATCTCCCTGGGGAGCGCAGGTTTCGTCTTTGAGCGAAGCGGAAGCTCAGGCCTATCAAGAAAATGGGTCCGACATGTTGGTGTTTAACCTGGAAGGGACCGCCGCCTCCGCGTTGGCTTCTGAGAACATCGCCCGGGTCCTCTGTATTCAGCCGGGGATTGAAGAGGCCGAATTTCGAGCCATCGCGTCACTGCCGGTGGACGCCTACCTGGTCTCCATGAAAGATGTCTCCGGCCCCTGGACCCTGCGGGACCTGGCAACTCTGGGATCATTCAGTCGGCGAGTTGACAAGTACATCCTGCTGGAGGTATCTGAGTCGCCCGGCCCGAAAGACCTGGAGGCTCTGCGGGACATGGGCGTAAGCGGCCTGGTGGTAGACGTAGCTGCGGCGGGCGCCGAGGGCTTGGGAGCGTTGAAGACCGCGTTGCTGGAAATGCCTCGGGCCACCTCCAGAAACCGGACGCGCAGTCGGGCCATATTGCCTAGTTCGGCCTTCTTTCCACCGGAGCAGCCCCTGCAAGACGACGGTGATGACGATGACGATGACGACTATTCTTGTCTGAATCGGATGGTTAGTTCTGCCTAGCGCAGCGACTCCGGCGGGCTAGCCCATGCTCTTCAGCTCCTACCAACTGTTGCTCGATAATCCTGCCGCGTTTCTGCGGCTGACGGTGTTGGTGACCGTATCCCTGGTGGTGGCGATCACGGTCCATGAGTTCAGCCACTCTCTGATTGCCACCGGCCTGGGCGACAACACCTCGCGCCGCTTGGGCCGGTTATCTCTAAACCCTTTGAGGCACCTGGACCCCAGCGGCACCTTGATGCTGTTAATTGCCGGATTCGGCTGGGGCAAGCCGGTCCCGGTGAATTACCACAGTCTGTCAAAAGGCCGGTTGGGCGTCGCCATGGTTGCCGCCGCCGGGCCGTTGTCCAACCTGGTGGTGGCCTTCTTGATTGCCATCCCAATTAAAGTAGGCCTGTTGGGCTGGAGCAGCCCGGCACTGGGGCGGGCCAATTTCGTGATGACCGGAGGTCTCCGGGAGGGCCTGACCGACATCGTATCGATGCTGATCATCTTCAACCTGCTGCTGGCGGTGTTCAACCTGATCCCGTTGGCGCCTCTGGACGGGTCGAAGGTGGTGCAGGGTTTGATGCCTCGCCATCTGGCAGCCTCTTACGCCAGATTTGAGCGGTACGGCCCGGTGATTCTGGTGTCGATTGTGATGGCCGATGTAGTCTTCAGATTGGGGATTATTTGGGGAGTGATCGGCCCGGTGGTCAGAGGTCTGGTGTCAGTTGCTACCGGTTTCTGAACGGGAGAGGAGGTAAAGTCAGCCGTCGGTCTCCGCTCTATGACCCGGTCGGCCCAAACCGTTCGGTGCGGATCTGCTCCGGAGGAATTCCCTGGCGGCCATTGGGCTAGTAGCCTGTTTTTGCTGAATTGCTAAGCCCGGGTAGTGTGGAAGAAAAGCATATTCACGCCTGGGCAAACTTCCACAGCGATAAGGCGGTCTTACCGAAGACCCACTCCAATTCCTCCTTGCTGCAAAAGGGCATCTGTTCCTTGGTGAACTCGAGAGAGTTTCGATAACCTTCCCGCATGATTACCCGAGGATAATCGCTGCCCCACATCATCCGCCCAGCGCCGAAGGCGTCGTAGGCCATCTTCAAGTAGGGAGGGATGTTCTGATAGGGGAAAGGTGGATCGCAAAACTCGCCCATGCCATGCATCTTGATATAGGTGTTGGGGAATCGGGCCAGCTTCAGGACTTGCCGGTATTGTTCCTCCGACGGCGGTTCGTCCTGGTAATCGCCCACCGCATAAAATCCCATACCGCCCAGATGCTCAATGATGATTTTAGCGTCGGGTAATTCCCCCACCAGACTGGCGAACTCATCGGTCAGGAATCCGTCCACCGGGCCGCCGACGCTGACCGGCATACCTAACTCGGCAGCCTTCCGCCAGATAGCCAGCGGGTCGCCGCCGGGCGAGCGGTGGAAATTGCGTAATCGGATCGAATCCGCTCCCTCGTCGTACCAGCGCTGCAAGTCGTTCACTGCGTTGGGGCTGGCCACATCTACCCGGCAGACCACGGCCAAACGATTCGGAAACCGGCGCTTGCATTCGATGACGTAGCTATTGTCCACCGTGGTGGATGACTGCACCAGCACCGTCTTCTCTACGTTGTTGTATTGCATCTGGGTCAACAGTATTTCCACCGGGTCATAGGTGTGCAGGGCGACGTGTACGTGGGTGTCTACGATAATCATCTTTGCCTCTGGAACTAAGTGAAAAAGCAAGTCAGAACCGGTATTGATTTTAGCTAGCCAGCATTATACCTTACTCAAACCTTTCGGATATCGGGATGGCGGGTGGAATTACAAAGGGCAACCGAGATAGCGGAGGCCCTTGAGAGGGATATTCTTAAAGCGAAGGTCACGAATGGCGGGTTACGAACGGCGCAGCTTAGGATCAAGACCCAGTCGCCAATGAAGTTGAATGCCGGTAACACCACGGTTAGGGCCAGACCAGGCAGCAAGGATAGCCACCATTCTGGATCACATATTTTCCGATTCTCGTACCTGATGATATAATACATCGCTAAGGCGATGGCTATACGCTTGGGGGGAAAATTCGATTCCATGTATGGCCAGCGCCAGACGCAATGCAAGTCCAATAATAGGAGGATAGTCGGTAATGCAGCAAACTACACGGGAGAAACATGAGGCAGGCTCAGTAACCTTAATAATCCAACACGAGCTCTGGGATGGCAACGTCCAGGACCATTCCGACCAGGGTGTCGCAATCCTGGTGGTGGGCGAAGTCGGCGGCAAAGAGACGGTCCTGCTGCGTTTCAACTGTTTCGACATTGAGCGCAGCTACATCTACGGCCCAGAGGGCAAGAACCGTCTCTGCCGTATGGACCCAACCGTCGATGGCAACCCCATTGGCTGGTCAGTAACCCAGATTCGCGAAAAGCTGCCCGAGATGCTGACCGAAGCCGGCTACGCTGACCTGGCTGGCAAGGTAGACCAGGGTAAATTGAGTCAGGCGCTAGATGAAATTAACGTCTCGGCGCGTCAGTTGTTCGCCTCCGGCCGGAACACGGTGAAACACAACCGGGGCACCGACATCTTTGAGGCCGGCAACTTCCGGTTTGGTCTTGAGATGCGCAAGCAGGCGGGCGGCGATGGCGGCCTGGCGATTCACGTTTTGGCGGACCTGGCGGGTAATGTGGGAAAAACTTACATGGAAGAGACCGAAATGCTGGCCTTTGACTGCTTCCGTCAGGCCCCGCATTACCACTATGGGCCCCGCAACAAGAACCATCGTATCTTCTGGGACCAGACTCTGGTTACCGATACCCTGGAGTGGACGCTGGAGAATTTCAAGAGCGGAAGGTTGCGGGACATGATCGCCCGGGCCGGTTACCCTGGTGTGGCCGCCGACTACGATCAGC
>JACZRM010000202.1 GCA_022576105.1 Chloroflexota bacterium
GAACTTAACCTCAATAACCTTGCCCCGTTCACCGTGGGGCACCCGCAGGGAAGTGTCCTTAACGTCCCGTGATTTCTCGCCGAATATGGCGCGCAGGAGTTTCTCCTCCGCGGTCAGTTCGGTCTCGCCCTTGGGAGTGACCTTGCCCACCAGGATGTCTCCGGGGCCGACGTCGGCGCCAACTCGGATGATGCCGAGGTCGTCCAGGTCGCGCAGGCTGGTTTCACCCACGTTGGGGATGTCCCGGGTGATCTCTTCCGGACCGAGCTTGGTTTCCCGGGCCTCCATCTCATGTTTTTCGATATGTATGGAGGTGAAGTAATCGTCGCGGTACAATCGCTCGCTGACGATGATGGCGTCTTCGTAGTTGTATCCTTCCCAGGACATGAAGGCCACCAGCACGTTCTGGCCCAGGGCCAGTTCGCCCTGGTCGGTGGAAGAACTATCGGCCAGCGGATCATTGTAAGCCACCAGGTCGCCCTTCTCCACAATGGGCCTTTGGTCCAGGCAAGTTCCCTGATTGGTGCGGGCGAATTTTACTAACCGGTGCGGGAATTCCTTGCCCTCTTCATCCGTCACTATAATTTGCCGCCCATCCACCGAGGTAACAACACCGGTAGCCTGAGATAGCACCACCTGGCCGCTGTCCCGGGCTACCCTGCGTTCGATACCGGTCCCCACACGGGGCGCTTCCGGGCGCAGCAGAGGCACTGCCTGTCGCTGCATGTTAGAACCCATCAACGCGCGGTTGGCGTCATCGTGTTCCAAGAAAGGAATCAACGCCGCCGATATGCTCATGATCTGCATGGGAGACACGTCCATCAGGTCGACCGCATCCGGAGATTCTTCAATGTACCGGTCGCCGAGACGTACCTCAACCCGGTCGTTGACGAACTGATTCAAGTGGTCCAATGCAGAGTTGGCCTGGGCCACATGGAAGGTCTCTTCCTGGTCCGCAGATAGGTAAATTACATCCTCTTCACCAGAGGCGACATAGGTCCGTACGTTGAGGACGGTGCCCTCCGGCAGTTTGTTTACGGTGGACACCCGGTTCTTGGATATAGCTCTTCCCTTGGCGACAATGGTCTTGCCTGTTTCATCAACTATCGCTTCAGTGACAATACGGCCTTCCAGGTCCGGGGCCGAGCTGGCGATGGTTCTAAGAACCCGCCGGTAAGGAGACTCAATGAACCCGTAAGGATTGGTGCGCGCGTATGAAGCCAGCGAGCTGAGCAACCCGATGTTGGGGCCCTCCGGCGTCTCAATGGGGCAGATTCGACCGTAGTGCGAGAAGTGGACGTCTCTGACGTCGAATCCAGCACGTTCCCGAGACAAGCCACCCGGGCCCAGCGCCGAAAGACGCCGTTTGTGGGTCAATTCCGCCAGTGGATTGGTCTGGTCCATAAATTGGGAGAGTTGAGACCCGCCAAAGAATTCCCGAACCGCGGCAACAACCGGCCGGATGTTTACCAGGCCCTGGGGAGCGGCGGTCTCTGGGTCAACCAGGGTCATTTTTTCCTTCACCATGCGCTCCATGCGCAAGAGGCCAACCCGTATCTGGTTTTGCACCAACTCGCCAACCGCTCTGACTCGGCGGTTACCCAGGTGGTCAATGTCGTCCGGCCGACCTTCTCCCTTGTTGATCTTAATCATGCACCGCAAAACCTCGACAATGTCAGCCAAGGTTAGAGTGTGAACGTCGGCATGTTCGGTCTTTCCCAGACGGCGGTTAAGCTTGTAGCGGCCAACCCGGCCCAGGTCATATCGCCGGCCATCGAAGAATAAGCTCTTGATCAGGTTCCGAGCGTTCTCCAGGCTGGGCGGCTCACCAGGGCGCAGGCGGCGGTAAAACTCAATTTGAGCATTTGCGATACGCTTGGCTTGTCTTGAGTCATATTCATGGTCGGGACGGAGCCATTCCCAGACTGCCTTCAGATCATCTTCTTTGAAGTGCAGATCCTTTTCGTTCGGTTCCGGGTCCCGTTCCAAGGTTGTCCTCATATATACATGATTTTCATCGGTATCCACGTCGGCGAACAGGGCCATCATCTCATCGTCGTCGGAGATTCCCAAGGCGCGCAAGAAAGCCGTCGCGGAAACTTTGCGCTTGCGGTCCACCTTCACCGACAAAATATCTTTACTGCTGGTCTCGAATTCCAGCCAAGCACCTCGGGAAGGAATGAGCTTGGCGAAGCACAGGTTGCGGTCACTGGCCAGGTTCTTTTCGTAAACAAAGTAAACGCCGGGGGAGCGTACCAACTGGCTAACGACCACCCGTTCAGCGCCATTGACGATAAAGGTGCCATTGTCAGTCATCATGGGGATATCGCCCATGAAGATTTCCTGCTCTTTTATCTCCCCGGTTTCCTTCATAACCAACCTGGTCTTGACATACAGCGGCTGGCAAAAAGTTATCTCTCGCTCTTTACACTCGGTAGGAGAGTACTTAGGATCACGGAAGTAGTGCTGCAAGAAATGAAGTTCATATTTCTTACCGGTGTAGTCCAGTATGGGAGATATCTCTTTATATACCTCCCTCAAACCGTCTTCCTTGAGCCACTCATTGGACTGGAGCTGACTCTGAATCAGGTTGGGTACTTCGAGCACCTGCGGAATGCGAGCGTAGGACCTGAAAACTGGCGATCGCTTAGCACGGCCGTTATGAGCCGGAGAGATACTCATAGTGCATTCTCCTTAGTAAAAATTGGGGCTTCTGGAACTAAACGCTGGTAAAAATGGCAAAGCACAGATTGGGTCTTGAAGTCGGGCTGAAAAGTAAGCGAATATGGTGAACGTGGCATAAACCAGCAACAAGCAATTATACAGGTTCCCCAGGTAATGTCAACATTTTACCCCGTCCATTAATATTCACATGGGAACTTGCCTCAGATATCCAAGAAAACAAACCCAAGTCACACCCGAACTAGGGACAAAGAGCGACCCCACAGCAGGAAAAATAGTCTCAATTCCACGGATAATTCAGGGAAAATGCCGGGAAAACTGATTCGTGTCGAAGCGGCTCAAGACGGTGTCCCATAGAAAGTAGACCGGAGAAAGTAGACCGGAGAAAGTAGACCGGTCTTCAGCGAGCTAGTCAGCCAATGTCTTGCACCAGGCCTCGATAGACCTTCGGTACCCCGCAGGGAGGGGCAGACCCTCCAGAGCATCTACGGCGAATAGCCCCAGCGCCTGGTGTTCGCTGCTAATTCTGACCTCTTGTGATGACCCGGCGTAACACCCATAGGTCACTATCAGAACATCAACCCCTTCACTGATGTGGTAGACCCAAGAGTCCAATATTGGGCCCACCTGCACATCAATGCCCAGCTCTTCAGCAATCTCTCTGACCACACATACTTCCGGCGATTCCCCCAATTCCAGTTTCCCTCCCGGCAACTCCCATTCATCGCGGTTGTTTTTGAGGAGAACAACCTGGCCGCCGAGGAAAACCACACCCTTGACCGAGACCGGAAAGCGGTAAGCCGCGTTGTCGTCCGGCGGCGGACTAACCACCGCCGCCCCTAATTTCCAGGCTGGGCTTGGTCATGTCTTCGGGCTTCAGCAAGTCGTCCAATTCCTGCTCCGAAAGGTCCGTCTCCTCGCGGGCAACCTCCCGAATAGTCCGGCCGGTAGCCGCCGCCTGCTTGGCGATCGCGGCCGCCGCGTCGTACCCAATGGACGGCGCCAGCGCAGTACCCAGCATCAGACCCCTTTCCACCATGTCTGGGCCCCGGCTGGTGGCTTGAATGCCGCTGACGCACTGGTCGGCAAAGTTGTTGGCCGAGGCAGCCAACAGGGCGATCGATTGCAGGATGTTGTAGGCCGCCACCGGCATCATGGTGTTCAGCTCAAAGTAACCCCCCTGGCCGGCCAGGGCCACGGTGGCGTCATTACCCACCACTTGCGCCGCCACCTGAATTACCGATTCTGAGATAACCGGGTTGATCTTGCCCGGCATGATGGAGCTGCCCGGTTGCACCTCTGGCAGAATTATCTCTCCGAAACCTGCCCGTGGTCCGCAGCCCAGGAAACGTATGTCGTTGGCGATCTTATTCAGGCTGATGCC
>JACZRM010000203.1 GCA_022576105.1 Chloroflexota bacterium
TCAACAATAACAACGCCATCGATGAAGCGCAGGATCACTTGCTAATCTGCTTCGTTAAAGACACCAGCGACGAGTACGATTTGCGGGGACATGGCGCGAATGGGTACTACAACAGCCATTTCGGGGCCGGTAACTTCCTGTTCACCTATCTGATTATCTCAAGCCTGACCGGGCCCCGCTATTACCAAACGTCTCCGGCCCGGGGTGCCAACATGAGGCAGCAGCGAAACGCTTACCGGCAGTCATCTCGGTATAGCGGGCAGGTAGCCAAAAACAGCCGTTACACCAGCAAACAGCGGAGTTTCGCCGGGTCCCGTTATCAACAAGCAAGCCGAAACGTCAGCAGTAACCGCCAGACCTACCAACAAACGCAGCGGGCCAGCGGCGGGTTCAAAAATAGCAGCGCAATTTCCCGAAGCAGCTCAAGGTCCACCTTCGCCTCCCGAAGCACCGGCGGCCGTAGCACCGGTGGAGGGGGTTCCCAGGTGATACTGGGAAGGGCTAGCCGGTACCAATAGCTCACACCGGATGGAGGATTGTCAGCGTCTACCATGGCAAATTCGCCGCATACCTGCTTTCGGCTTCAAGTATCCCTGCGGGGTATGAAGCCAGAAGATTCGTTGCAGATTGTGCTTCCATCGGACTACGCCCAACTAGGGGTGTGGGACTTGCTGGAGTCGGTATTTCCGGTGGAGGAACCCCGCCAAGCCGAGGTGGAAGCCAAGTTTGACCTTCGGGAAAACCCCGACCTTCCCGAGATTTTCGATGTCCTGTTGGACGCCTTCGCACAATGGAGGCTAGGGTACTGCACACTTAACGTTTCGACTAAGGACGGTACCCCGCTGGACCCTTCGGACCTGAGTCAAAAATACCTGAAGCAAATCGAGCGTAACGAAGAACGGGATTTGGCCTGCCCGGTGCTGCACCTGATAATCGAGCAAGAATACCGGGCCATCGACTACGCGGTGCGGCAAGGGTACTGGGAGACCCGGGAGGAACTTCTGGAGTGGCTGCAGGCTCTCACACTCTTGTATTTCTTGGACAAGCACGAGGTTGAAATCCCGGCGGTTGCAACCGCCCACGGAGACGAAAGTTTGTTGACCATCGCCAGTGTTCTTTCCCGGGATAACCTGGCCCTCCCCTCGGTCGAAACCGGCATGGTTAGAGTGACCGAATCCGGTCGGCAGTTCATCGGCAATCTGCTGGCTGAAACGGAGTCCTACATCGACCGCTATGACTTGTTCAAGGACGTGGCCTACGACCACCATGCCGAGTCAGTTGAGTTTGATACAGGTAGCGGGGAAGATTTAAGGGTCCAAATTTTTGAAGCCGAGGGACTGGACCCGATCCGGGCAGTGTTTTTACTCCGGCTGTACGATGGCACATTGGATAAATTTCTTTCCAACTGGCAGCAACTAATCCTCAATACTGACTTCTTCGATGAAATCCTGCAGCCGGCGGTGAACCATGATCGGGTGGAGGATGGAGCAATCGGTCGGGTGATCGAGAGCGGATACGCGCTTATCGAGGAACGGGAAGAAGCGGACCGGGAGGTACGGTCTCGGCAAGCAACACTGGAGAGGTTCAGGTCAAGGGCCGGTTTACCGGCGGCGGATGACTCCCCCAGTCCCGCGGCTGGAGACCAGTTGAGTTGAGCATGCGACCGCTGATATTACGGTTGCACCTCCGTGTGGCGCCCCCATTCTAACCCTCCATTGGGGGCTGGGGCAGTTTCTGGCCACCACCCTGGGCTGACTCGAAATAGCCGGCCGGCCAGGCCTCACCCCGACTTGCCGGGTCTCACCGGTGTTACTGCGGCCGGTTGACAGTCCCTCAGATGGCGAAGAACAGGATCAGCGCCGCACCGATAACCACGGTGCTCTCGATGAAAGCCACTCCCACGTTTCGCTCAACCGCCAGGGCATCTGAAACCTTGATACTTGGCAGCAGCACCAGATCAATCAGCAGCCGGAGGACGTAAAGCAGCACGAAGCCGATGACGGCAAAGGTTAAAAATTCGACTATGCTTGCGCCCCACCCAACGAAATCGCCGAATACGGCCTTTAACATCACCAGTCCAATGGCGATCAAGTTTCCGCCCAAGGCTACGCCCACGGCGGTGTTGTTTTTTTCTATTTCGTCATGGATGCTGAATGGCGTCGTAAGATCGTAAAACAGGGCGAACAGAATTAACACCACCAGACCCATACCAAAGAAGGCCAGCGCGGTGTCGGGCCCGCCGCCGCTGCCGGATATCGCCCCGGCGATCAACAATCCAATGGCGACTTGCATGCCGAACTCTACCGCCGCCGTCCCCACGTTCTGGTCTTCGACCAGCTCTTTCTGGACGCTGAACTTGAACAACACCAGGCGGTCCATTAGAATCCTCGATAGATTCAAGGCAACGATGCCCGCCAGGGAATAAAGTAACACCCGAACTACGTCTGCGCCGAATTCTAGGTTGAAGCCCAATCCATCATTAACCGCCACCGTCAGCGGCTGAAAAACTGCTCCCGCAAACACCAAGATCACGCCAGCGAAATACCCGGACAGGCTCAAGGCGATCGCCGTGTTGCTCTTTCCGACGATTTCCTCGTCAATGCGGTGAGGCGTCATCAGGTCGTTGGATACCTTTGCCAAAAGCAAGATTACCAACCCCAACCCTACATAAACCAGACCCCGGGGGAAGAACTCTAACGTATTGATGAAGGCTTCAATCATCGCTTTCCCTAACTCCTTGATTCGGGTCGGTCACCCTTATATAAAATCACATTTTCCGGAGAAATCACCTCGCTGAAATAACTCTCAAAAGGCAGCCCTTCCCATTTAGTTATCGCCAACACCCGCTGATCGCCCTCGGATATGAACTCCCAAAGGTAAAATCCGTCGCCCTGGCCGCGATTGTCTTTGAAGTATAAAGCTTCGGAACTCGACCGGTAAAGGTAACGTTCGTTGTCCACATCAATGAAGTTGTCGATGGAATTTTCCTCGTCCAGCCGTATCAAATCCTCTTCGGTAAGGCCAATGGCAGATAGGCCCACCGGTCGCCGGTTATTGGTGGCGGTCACAAAAAGTGTATCCCCTTGGGACCATTCGACCCACACCTGTTTGTCACCATCAGCCCCGGTTATTTCGTACCAAACGCCCGACGGGTTCTCATACCGGTCTATCTTCTCGATAAAAAAGTAAACGTCGTCATACTCTAAGGACAAGCCCTGTATGGTAAAGACGTCGCCGGCTACGGCATCTTTGATGCTGTCACTGAGCGACAGGTTTTGAGAAGTCAATGGTCGGTTTTTCGTCTTCCGGCCAAACAACGAACGAAACATGGCTCCTGCCTCCCGCAGCCGTACCGAGCCCATGATACCACAGCAGCCGGGACCAGAAGGGTTTACCGATGACCGGAGTACACGGAGTCGGTTACTATACCTCGATTTCTGGAAGCCACGGGCTAGAGGATACTTGACCCGCGTTGCTTGGACAAGTACCGTTGAAGCTAACCGATGACGTTCTATTTAAAGGGGAGTACCTGATGAAGATACTCGGCAGCAGTGGCGGGATTGTGACTGGTATAGCTCTAGTTATCTTGGGACTGCTCCTGAAATCCAATCTGGTGGAATTTCTGCTCGCCTTTATCGGCTGGGCAATCATTATAGTGGGCATTATCGCGATAATCGTCGGCGGCGTCAGCCTGTTTTCCGGAAAAAAGGGCCGAGCCGGTAACTATTGACCCGGTTCTGGAGCACCAGATACCGAATCTCCGAAGATTCGAGGAATATGTATACCGAGAAATAGTTCTACTTGGAGGGTTTTAGTATGGGCATGTTTGCCAGGATGTCGACCATAGTCAAATCTAAAATGAACCGAATACTGGATTCGGCCGAGGACCCCAGAGAGACACTGGACTACTCCTACGAGCAGCAGCGGGAAATGCTGCAAAATGTCAAGCGCGGGGTGGTTGAGATGGTTTCCGCCAAGCACCGAATCCAGCAGCAGGCAACCAAAGTCCAGGAGAATATTACCAAGCTGGACCAGC
>JACZRM010000204.1 GCA_022576105.1 Chloroflexota bacterium
AACCGATTCTAAAATCGGCACATCGGAATAGCCAACCCGATGTGCCGGGTCCGAGACCAGCCCCATAGGAGCAAGTCCTATTGACAGCTAATGGTCGTTAATATATATTACGGCCCGCTCCAATTATCCTTTACGAATTGGTAGGACCATTGTTTCTTTTTTAAGATAGGTGCTGGTATCTGCCCTGTAGCATAGTTTGCAAAAACTATGGTGCTTCTCCACCATCTCTGCTACACCCCGTGGCGTGAGCCGATAAGCTGCTAAAAATCCCAAACTAAAGAGGTGTGATCATGGCGTACCGTCGGTTGCCGAGATTCCGAACGTTGGTATTCGTGCCCCTGGCATTGGCACTAATCATAGCCGTGGCCTGCGGCTCTTCCGCGGAGCCGACCACGGCGCCCGCCGCGGCAGTTCCGACCACGGCGCCCACTCAATCAGCTTCGGCCACTTCATCGCCTGGATCAGCTCCGACCGTTGCTCCTGGTTCGACTTCGGTGCCCGTCGCCGCCGCCACGCCGACGACTGCACCGGCGGTCATGGCGAAGGTGACGCCCCATGGCACCTTTAATTTTGGCAGGAAAGACCTGTTTCCCTTCAACGTTTTCCCCTCCCTGACCCAGGGCGCTGGATATTTCTTTAACGGCTTCACCAGCGCTGAAACCCTGCTGTACCGGAACTCGGACGGGGAACTCATACCAAGGCTGATCAAAAGTTGGAGCGTCGCCTCCGATGGCTTGACCTGGACATTCAGGCTCCAAGAGGGAGTCCAGTTCCAGAAAGGCTACGGGGAGATGACCTCTGAGGATGTCATCTGGAGCATGCAACAGAGTGGAGGCGAAGACTCCAGAGTGGGCTACAAGCCAAATATCGTCAGGATCTGGGGGATCGAAGAGGGGCGGACCAAGGCCATAGATGACTACACCATCGAGGTGTTCACGGAAAACCCCCAGTACGACACCTTGAGTGTCCTCGCCTTCCCCCACGTGAATATCTTGAGCAAGAAGCAGATAGCGGACGTGGGAATAGAGGTGGCGACCAAAAATATCGCCGCCACGGGGCCCTGGGAGATTATCGAGCATGAAGTTGAGCAGTTCAACCGGTGGGCGGCGGTTGACCCTCACTGGCGTAAGGTCCCTGCGTTCGCTGAGCTCGTCTGGCACCACATACCCGAGGAATCCACACGGATCGCCAATTTCGTAACGGGTCAACTGGACTCCATGGATATGAACCTGGACTCCATACCCGCCATCGCGGAGGTTGAAGGCGCCACCTTCATGAGGGTTCCGGGCGGCACCGCGGTGGCCCTGAGCTTCTATGGCAACTGGTATGTGGGCTGGGGCACCCCGGAGCATGCGGAAAGGGCCCCCGGCTACGACCCTTCGCTGCCCTGGATATCCGCCAGCCCGGACATCGAATCCGAGGAGTGGAAGACGGCCGCCAAGGTCCGCACGGCCCTGTCCATCGCCATAGACCGCCAGCTAATTACGGAAACCCTTCTTCTGGGTGAGGCCCAGCCCGATCCCATAGCGGCTTGGGCATCCAACGTGGACAAGCTTCCCGCCGAGTTAAGGCAATGGGAGTACAACCCGGAGAAAGCCAGGACGCTCCTGGCGGAGGCTGGCTATCCCGATGGCTTTAGCCTGGACATAACGCCCGTAAGCGGATTCAATTGGCCTGAGATAAGTGAGGCCATCTCCCAAATGTGGGAGGTCATAGGCGTCACCGCAAAACAGCAGTCTATGCCCTACTCCACCATTCGGCCGCAGCTGGTTAACCGTACTTACAACCAGATATATAGCCACCAACACGTAGCAGTCGATCCCCTTGACCGTTGGTCCGCAGTGTTTGGAGCTGCCGGCTCCTGGAATTTTGGCGTGGACCACCCGATCTTGGAAGATCTGATTGCAAAAGCCTCGGGCATAGTGGACGAAACCGAGCGCTTTAAAGTGGAGGTGGAAGCCGCTAGATTCATGTACGAAAACGCCTTGACCGTCGGGCTCTTCGCCCAAAATTTGGTGTGGCCGATGAGCAAAAGGACGTCCGGCTGGTTCGAGCATATGAACTTCTCGGAAACACGCCAGTTAACCGCCTTTGAGTGGGCGCCAAACCTCGAGTAGAGGGGCTGGCCACAGGTAGAACGCATTTGCTCCAGGCAACGGTGTTAGCTTGAGAGCAACCATCCCGGCCATCGCTGGGCGTGCTGGACTCGGAGTCATCCTTGCCCTCACGTTCAGCATGGTGGGGATAGCGATAGGCCTGGGGCTTTACGTCTTCTCGGGGGCGGTCTCCCGGACAACGCTGCAAGTCATGATTTTGGCGGGGGCAGGCTTCGGGGCTGGCCTTGGGGCAACGTTGGCATGGTTGAAACTTGAAGGCAATCCTCGTTCAACACTCGTGCCGACTATCATGCTGGCCCTGCTAGTGGGCGGCGGCGGCGCTTGGATTGGGTATGAGTATGGAGCGAACCGGGAGATTGAGTGCTGTGCCAAGCCTGAGGTTGGGCCTATTTTCTTCTCAGCCTATGGGGCCACATTGGCGGCCAATGGGGTGCTCCTCCTCTTGGGAATAGCACGGGAGATCAGCGCCGGAAGACGGTAGGCTCATATCATGGCGGAATTGAGATTTGATGGCGGTGCGGGGATATGCAAAGGTTTCTGATACGGCGGTTCATGATGATCATATTCACCCTGATCGCTGTATCCATGATTATCTTCATTATGGCGCGTGTGACCGGAGATCCCAGGGTGTTGCTTCTGGACGAGCAGGCGTCCAAGGAGCAATGGGACCGCCTGGGTGTGAAGCTGGGATTGGACAAGCCCTACTACCACCAGTACGCCCTCTTCATGAAGGACGCGCTTCGAGGTGACTTCGGCGATTCCATCAAACACCAAGAACCCGTTATGAGCGTCATCGCAGGGCGTATTTGGCCAACCGTCCAACTGGGTGGAGGCGCGTTCTTACTGGCTCTGATGGTGGGTATCCCGCTGGGCGTTCTTTCCGCGGTCAAGCGTGGGAGCATACTAGATCAATTTGGCAGGGTGTTAGCCCTGGTGGGGCAAGCGGCCCCATCCTTCTGGCTGGGCATCATGTTCATGTTCTTCTTCGCCGTGAAGTTGGGATGGGTACCTCCTTCCGGCCGCGGGAATTGGAATAGCATCATTCTTCCCTTGCTCACCCTGGCCTGGGGGGGGTTCCTGGCGGGCAGCCTGCGGCTCATGCGTTCCGCCATGCTAGATGTGATGGACTCGGAGTACGTAAAGCTGGCCAAGGCCAAAGGGGTGTCGAACACGGCTCTGATCTGGAAACACGGCTTTCGCAACGCCTTGATCCCACCGCTGACCTTCGCCGGTGTGTCCATGCCGGGTATCTTAACCGGCGCCATTACAACCGAGTTGGTTTTCTCTTGGCCCGGCATGGGCCAGTTGGCGATTCAAGCCCTGTTCTCCGCTGACTATCCATTGCTCCAGGGGTTGACCATCATGTTCACCTTAGGTTATGTGGCGGTCGCCTTGGCGGTTGACATTACTTATGCCTACGTAGACCCCAGGATCCGCTATACATAGGGGCAGCCGGGAGAAGACAGATGGCCGAAACTATTGATCTTGCACCAGCTAAACCGGTTTGGGCGCGCCTAGTCAAGGCGATCCTGGGCGGAAGGCTGGTCAAGGGGATGCTGGGCGGGAAGCGGCCGGTCCTCATAATCCCAGTCATCATACTGACGACGGTGGTGATAGCCGGTATCACCGCTCCCTGGATCTCTCCCCATCACCCCACAAGAGGGGACCTCAGAGACCGGCTGCTGCCACCAGTCTGGGGAGGTGAGCAGACCGCCCTGAAATTGGTGGTAGAGGAGCGGGTGCAGATCGGGTCGGGGCACAAACAGATCACCCTGGAGGACGCCAGGGAGTTGAAAGTGGATGCCGTTGTCGGCGGTAATGTTGAAGTGGTTATCCGGCTGGGAGGTAGCACCAAGTACCTGCTGGGTACAGACCACCTGGGCCGCGACATCTTGACCCGCCTCAT
>JACZRM010000205.1 GCA_022576105.1 Chloroflexota bacterium
CCTCATCTCCCGTATTCAGCAAGTAATCCAGGCGGCTAACAAGCAAAATCGCAAAGTCAGCATTGTGGGTCGCAGCATGGTGGACAACGTCAATATGGCCGTTGAAATGGGCTACCTGGACATACCTGACGGCACTCTGATCCCGTTGAATCAGAGCAAAAGTATCCCACCTGAACAGGTGGTGCTGATGACCACCGGCAGTCAGGGCGAGCCCACTTCAGCCCTGGTGCGAATGGCCAACCAGGAGCATCGAGACGTTAAAATTTTGCCTGGTGACACAGTGGTAATTTCGGCTACGCCAATCCCCGGCAACGAACTGCTGGTGAACCGGACCATCGACAAACTACTGCGGCAGGGAGCCAAGGTGCTCCATGATCGGGTGGCCACGGTCCATGTCCACGGCCACGCCAGCCAGGAAGAGCTCAAAATGATGCTCAGCCTGGTCCGGCCCAAGTATTTTGTGCCGGTTCACGGGGAATACCGGCACCTGGTGGCCCACGCCAAGCTGGCTTGGGACCTGGGATTGGCCCAAGAGGGGATATTCGTTCTGGAAGACGGCGATGTTCTGGAGCTTTCCCAGGATGGCGGCGAGGTGGTGGAGTCGGTATCGGCTGGGCCTATTTATATTGACGGACTGGCAACTCACGATACCACCAGCCAGGTACTGCGCGACCGGCGGGCATTGTCCAGGGACGGCGTGGTAACAGTGGTGGTGTCTGTAGACGTTGCCGCCGGGCGACTAGCCAATGGGCCCAAGGTGGTGGCCAGTGGCTTTATGGAACCGGCCCAGGTGATTCAGATATTTGATGCTCTTGCTGTTGAAATCGAGCGCGCCGTATCAGAAGATGCTGGTCTGGTGGGCAACCACGACGCGTTGAAATCCCGGGTCCGGGAAATCTCCCGAAAATTCCTCTACTCTGAAACTCGCCGTCGTCCCATGGTGATCCCGGTCGTTCTGGAAATTTAGTCACTCCACGGCTTTACACCAAAGTCCTCGGTCTCATGGTTGGGGGGAGCTGACGCCCTCATCCCAACCCTCTACCATTGAGGGGGGCCTTGTCTCAAAAGTCATTTTGAGCTGGTGAAGAATTTTACTCACGCGATTTTAGACCCTTCGCTACGCTCAGGGAAACGTAAAAGGTAGGCTCCCGACCTCAATCACAGACTACAATTGACATTTTTGAGGCCAAGCCCATCAAGGGAGAGAGTGCTAGATTTCTCCCCCTTACCTAGGGCTGACAAGGGTAGGTATCGTATCTGAGTAACCCTAGCACCAGGTCTTTCTGAAGGAGCCCTTCGGCCCCGCCTGTCCCTTCGATGAACTCAAGGCAGGCTCTGAGCTTGTCGAAGTGGCTCAGGGTAAACTCCGCGACTGAAGTATCTCAGATTCTTCGCCTTTACTACGTTCCGGCTCAGAATAACATCGCTTTTCGTGCTATAGATGTATGGTCACGCCTCATCAATTTGTCTACCCCAGTGAGCCTTACTCAGGGGGAGAGTTAGAGAGACGGTAAAGCCACTCCTTAAAAGACCTCATTCCCGACCGTGTTTGCGATAACGGTTCAGTAATACTTCCCAGGTATAATCAATCTAGTATCTGTGCTTTTACATAACCTACTTGCCTGGGGGTCTTGTGGCAAAATCCTCCACACAAATCCGGCGTTCCGCGACGGCCTCAACCGGAAGAGGTAAATTTAGCAAGTTGGGGTCGACTTTCGACGTCGCCGTGCTTTTAACGGCGCTGCTGGTGACTGCCCTGGTGTTCGGGTTGTCCCTGGAAGCGCGGCGGTGGATGGTTAACTCCCTGGCTTTTGGCTGGGTCCCCATCGGGATCTGGCTCGGCGCCACCATTGTTCTGTTGCGCTACCGTTCCAGTCTGTTGTTCCGATTCTGGCGATGGTGGATTGGGTCGGCCGGACTGGCCGCAATAGCTATCGCCGTTTTGTCCTTCTTCGTCGTTGACGTTGGGACCTTTTACGACCTTAACTTGGGCGGGGCCTGGGGCGCAGTGCTGGGAGGGTATCCGCTGGTACTGGGCATCTCCAAAATCGTCGCCATCGCATTGGTCGTTCCCCTGATCATGTACCCCCGGTGGATTGGGGGCCACTACTCCAAAGCCTTCCGTTGGGTGGGCCTTTACCTCTGGGTGGCGTCCAGGAGCGTTGCCAAAGGCCTCTACCGTTCTGCCCGGTATCTGGCGTTACGAATTGGACCGTTGCTCAACGGGCGCAATTGGCGCCGCTGGTCCCGTCAGTTCGGGCTGGCATTGAATCAGGTGTTGTCGGCCAAACCCCGCCGTCCGGCGCCTCGAATGCACGACGCCGCCCTGGCCCCGGCTGCCACTGGCGTAGTAGACAGCCCCCCTTGGGATGATTTTGGGGAATCGGATTTGATGGATTGGGAGTCTGTGGAAGTTCTCCCCACAGCGGCAGACCCGGGTGAACCAGCAGCGACGATGCCGCTGTCCAAGTCCAAATGGAAACTCCCGTCTACTGCTTTGTTGTCCTCGCCGGAGCCTTACTCGGTGCCCCAGCAGCCATTGCAGCAGATGGCGCGGCATATTGAGAGCACCTTGTCGGACCATGGCGTGATGGTTGAAGTCAAAGACATCAAAGCCGGCCCCAGAATCGTGCGGTTTGGGCTGGTGCCGGGATGGGTGCAGAAAAAAGGAGAGTCCAGCCGAAAAGACTCCTCCGGTGGGGACCCGGACCGCAGCCGGGTAAAAGTCCAGAGCATCCTGACCCGGGAAAAGGACCTGGCTTTGGCCTTGAAAACGCCCTATCTACGTATTGAAGCTCCGGTGCCTGGAGAAGCCCTGGTGGGGCTGGAAGTACCCAATCCCTCCCCGGGCAAGGTGCCAATACGGAAAGTGATGGATGATTCGGCCTTCGTTAAGTTGGCCGGTAACGGAGGATTGCCCATCGCCCTGGGAGAGGACACCGGGGGCAACTCCGTGGTAATGGACCTGGCCAGTTTGCCGCATGTGCTCATCGCCGGCGCCACCGGCAGCGGCAAGAGCGTCTGCATCAACTCGATAATCGGCTCCCTGCTGTTCACCAAACCCCCGGACCAGCTGCGGATGCTGATGATCGACCCCAAGCGGGTGGAATTGACCCCCTTTAATGGCATTCCGCATCTCATCGCTCCGGTAATTGTCGACATAGAAGAGGTGAACCCGGCGTTGCGGGCCTTGATGCGGGAGATGTTCCGTCGCTACAAACTGATGGAGGAGCTAGGCACCCGCAACATCGCCGGATATAACGCGAAAACCAAAGAGCGCATTCCCTATCTGGTGCTGGTGGTCGACGAACTGGCCGATTTGATGATGATCGGTGGGTTTGAGATAGAGCAGAATCTGGTGCGCTTGGCCCAACTGGGACGGGCCACCGGCATCCATCTGGTGCTGGCCACCCAGCGTCCCTCGGTCAACGTAGTTACCGGACTTCTGAAGGCAAATATCCCGGCCCGAGTGGCCTTCGCCGTGGCTTCTCAGGTCGACTCGCGGGTCATTTTGGACACAGTGGGTGCGGAGAAGCTGCTGGGCAAGGGAGATATGCTGCTCCTGAACAACGATTCACCCAAGCCCAAGCGCGTGCAGGGCACTCTGGTGCTGGACGAGGAAGTGGACCGAGTAGTCGAGTTTTGGCTGAACCAACAAGGCCCACCATTGCCGGTAATTTCAATTGACGACCTTGAGGACGAAGCGGCGGTCCAAGGCGAAGTGGACGCGCAGATAGTCGAGCATGCCCGGGAATTGGCCTCCCGCAACCCCCAATTGTCTTCGTCGTTCCTGGAGCGGAGGCTCAAGATCGGCGGATTAAAGGCCGAGCAGATTATTGAGTTGCTGGAGGAGGAGGCGAAGTATTTCCAGGGGCTGATCGACCGGCTGGCTGGCCTGCCGCAGCAGCTGGAGCTTGGCACGGATCTCCTGGGCGGTCGGGGAGGGATCTGGAGCACGGCGGCAAAGGCATAGACCTCGACTACGTGCCCGGATACCGCAACGTATCCCGATGTGCCC
>JACZRM010000016.1 GCA_022576105.1 Chloroflexota bacterium
GCTAAAATTCAGCCCTCAAATGGTGTATTGTCAGAGCCCGGCCTAGCACCGGCCAGACAGTAGAGGGGAGCAGTATGTACGATCTCAACGGGAAGATTGCCATTGTAACTGGAGCCGGCGGCAAAAACGGCATCGGCCGGGCCATTGCGACCCGCTTGGCTCAGGAAGGCGCCGACGTGGTGGTCACCGACATCCAGCGTTCGGAGGAAGCAATCCGTCCCGAAGACCGGCAGGCCGGTTGGCAAGGGCTGCCCAGCGTGGTGGCCGAGATTGAGGCCCTGGGGAGGCGTTCCCTGGGAATATTTTCCGATGTATCCGACAGTGCCGATGTGGAAAGTATGATGGCCCAAACTTTGGATGCTTTTGGCAGTGTCGATATTCTGGTGAACAATGCCGGTTCCCGTCCGGGTCGTGACCGGGTGCCGGTGGTGGAACTGGAGGAGGATGCCTTTGACGAAGTGATGCGGGTCAACGTGCGGGGCACCTACCTGTGTTCCAGGGCGGTGGCCCGTCACATGGTCGGACGGGGCGGCCCGGGCAAGATCATCAGCATTGCATCGGGCGCCGGCAAGAAGGGTATCGCCCGCTACGCCGCTTACTGCGCCTCCAAATTCGCCATCGTCGGCTTCACCCAGGCCCTGGCCCAGGAGTTGGGCGCCCAGCGAATCAACGTCAACGCCATTTGCCCCGGCCTGGTCGACACCGAAAGAGTGGACTTCATCGCGGCGGCCCTGGTGCCGGAAGGCCAGTCCTCGCAGGAGCACCGGGCGATGATGATTCGGGAACGCAGCGAGAGAATCCCGCTGGGTAGGGTGGCCGCTGGAGACGACATTGCCAAAATGGCCGCCTTTCTCGCGTCCGGCGAGTCCGACTACATGACCGGCTTGTCGATCAGTGTTTCCGGCGGGTCGGAGATGAACTAGCTGGTCGTGGCGTTAGACTTCTTAAGGCGGTGTATTAGTTTGCCAGGCCAAGAAGGAATCTCTGCTGGTCACACCGGCGCAGGCCGGTGTCCAGATGCATTCGCAATTGAGACTGTATGATGGATTCCGGCGCGCCGGAATGACTACAACCAAACTGATACACTACCTTCTTCCGTGAGCCTTTTCCCATCCGTATACCGGCGGTATACTGCACTGGTCACAATATCTAGCCGCCGAATTTTGCTCCCGCGAATTTTGCTCCAGAAGGAAAAACTATGCCCCTGGAACGTTCTGAAGTCGAGCACCTGGCCGCCCTGGTCCGCGTTGGTCTCAGTGACGCTGAACTGGAAATGTTGCGCCACCAGTTATCAGACATCCTGGCCCAGTTTGAAGTGTTGCAGCAGTTGGACACCAGCGGGGTTGTTGCCACCGGCCACGCCAGTAACTTGGAATCCGTGATGCGGGACGACATCGCCGGAGAGTGTCTGACCAACGAAGAAGTCCTGGCCAACGCTCCCCGCACCGAAGGCCCATTGATTCGGGTCAAAGCGGTGCTGGAGGAGTAATCCGTGGGCGAACTCTGGCAATTGAGCATCCATGAAGCCCACCGGCGTCTCACCGACCGGGAATTCACTTCAGTAGAATTGACCCGCGATTGTCTTGACCGAATCGGCCAGGTTGAAGACCGGATCAAGTCCTTCATCACCATCACTGAAGACGTAGCGCTGCAACAGGCTGAAGCCGCCGACGCCATGATTGCCTCGGGCCGGGGCACTCCGCTGACCGGGATTCCGGTGCAGGTCAAGGACTTGCTGTGCACCAAGGGCATCCCCACCACCTGCGGGTCACGCATGCTGGAAAATTACGTCCCAGTCTACGACGCCACCGCCGTGTCCAAGGTGCTAAGGGCTGGGTCGGTGCTGCTGGGCAAGGGGAATATGGACGAATTCGGCATGGGTTCATCCTGCGAAAACTCGGCCTTCTTTCCGACAAACAATCCCTGGGACACGGCGCGGGTGCCCGGCGGCAGCAGCGGCGGCGCGGCGGCGGCGGTGTCGGCGGGAGAGGTAACCTACGCCCTGGGATCGGATACCGGCGGAAGCATTCGCCAGCCTTCGTCCCTGTGCGGCGTGGTTGGGCTCAAACCGACTTACGGTCTGGTCAGCCGCTACGGTCTGGTGGCCTACGCATCCTCGCTGGACCAGATTGGCCCCATCACCCAGAACGTCACCGACTGCGCCCTGGTGTTGAGCGCCCTGACCGGACCCGACCCCAAGGATTCCACGTCACTGCCTGATGAGCCAAAGGACTATGCGCGGGCGTTGACCGGCGATATCAAAGGGCTGCGCTTGGGGGTGCCGGAAGAATACTTCGTTGAGGGAATGCAGGAAGGCGTGCGGGAGGCGGTGCAGCAGGCCATCCGCGTTTTAGAGTCGCTGGGCGCTTCGGTGATTCCGGTATCGCTGCCCACCACCAAGTATGCGCTGGCGTGCTATTACATCATCGCACCCTCGGAGTGCTCAGCCAACCTGGCGCGCTACGACGGAGTGAAGTACGGTTACTCCTACCAGGATACCGACGATGTGTGGGAGGCGATGGAGCAGACCCGTCAGCGCGGGTTTGGCCTGGAGGTCAAGCGGCGTATCATGCTGGGCACCTACGCGCTGTCCTCCGGATACTATGACGCCTATTACCTGAAGGCCCAGCAGGCGCGTACCTTGATTCGCCAGGACTTTTCCCGCGTGTTTCAGGAGGTGGACGCCCTGGTCACGCCCACCTCTCCGCTGGCGGCCTTCCCACAGGGTGAGAAAATCAACGACCCGGTGCAGATGTACCTGGTCGATGTGTGCACCCTGCCGGTGAATATCGCCGGGCTGCCCGCGATATCGGCGCCTTGCGGATTTTCCCAAGGTCTACCGGTGGGGATGCAGCTGATCGGCCCCCATCTTTCTGAAGAGACTTTGCTGCGGGTGGCTCACGCCTACGAGCAAGCAACTCAGTGGCATAAGGCCAGACCTGAACTGTAGATTTTCCAACCCGTGCCGGAACCCGTTGACCTCTCTTGCGGATCCGCTTAGACCAGCCTCTCCTGAGTTTGTCAAAGTAGCTATGCCTCAAAAGTGTCAATTATGGTCAGCGATTGAGGTCAGAAGCCTATCTTTGATGTTTCCCTGAGCGTAGCGAAGGGTCTAAAATCGAGGGAATTAGATTTTCCGCTATCTCAAAATGACTTTTGAGGCAAGGCTTATCAAAGGAGAGCACGCAGCAGCCCACTCATGGTTCGACTGGCTCACCACGAGCGGTCTTCTAAACCCTTCGTGCATTCTTAACAGAATCGGTGCACGGTTGACTCTGACCGTGGCCCCCAAAGTGCTACAATCCATTTCGTGAGGCCACTGCGGGAGGATGTCTATGCGTCGCAGCAAAGTAAAAGAACTACTGGCCAGAGATAGCGCTGGGGGCCAAGTCTTGGTGCAGGGATGGGTCAAGACCAAACGCTCCTCCGGGGCCGTTTCCTTCGTGCAGATGAGCGATGGGTCTACCCTGGGCGACCTGCAGATTGTGGTCGAAGAGTCATCGCCCGACTATGCTCTGGTTGAGTCGCTGACCACCGGTTGCAGCATCAGCGTCGAAGGAGAGCTGGTCCAGTCTCTGGGTAAGGGACAGAAGTACGAAGTTAAAGCGAGTAAGCTGGAGCTGCTGGGCCCGGCCGATCCGGATACTTACCCCCTGCAAAAGAAGCGCCACACCCTGGAGTTCCTGCGGGAAATCGCCCATCTGCGCCCCCGCACCAACACCTTCGGGGCCGTCGCCAGGGTGCGCAACGCCACCGCCTGCGCCATCCACAGCTTCTTTCAAACCAGGGGCTTCAACTACATCCAGACCCCAATGATCACCGCCAGCGATGCCGAAGGCGCCGGCAATATGTTCCGGGTGACCACCCTGGACCTGCAGAACTTGCCGACCAAGGATGGCGCAATCGACGTTGAGGCGGACTTCTTCGGCAAGCCCACCTTCTTGACCGTTAGCGGGCAGCTGGAGGCGGAGATATTTGCCCTGGCCCTGTCGGACGTGTACACCTTTGGGCCGACTTTCCGGGCGGAAAACTCCAACACTTCCCGGCATCTGGCCGAGTTCTGGATGGTTGAACCCGAGGTGGCTTTCTGTGACCTGGACGGCCTGGCCGAACTGTCGGAAGACTTTCTGAAATATATCTTCAGCCAGGTCCTGGAAAATTGTCCCGAGGATATGGCCTTCTTCAACCAATATTACGACAAGGGCGTCATCGCCACGTTGGAGGGAATCGTAAATTCCAACTTCGAGCGGCTCACCTACACCGAGGCCGTCGACATCCTCAAGAGTTCCGGCGAGAACTTTGAATTTCCGGTGGAATGGGGCCTGGACCTGCAATCGGAGCACGAGCGCTACCTCACCGAGCAGAAGATCGGCAAGCCGGTGGTCGTAACCGACTATCCCAAGGGGATCAAGGCCTTCTACATGCGGATGAACGACGACGACCAGACCGTGCGGGCCATGGACGTGCTGATGCCCAGAATCGGCGAGATCATCGGCGGCAGCCAGCGGGAGGAGCGGCGCGATGTGCTGCTGGAACGCATGAAGCAGGCGGGAATGGACCCGCAGGAATACTGGTGGTACTTGGACCTGCGGCAGTACGGCACCGTGCCCCACGCCGGGTTCGGGCTGGGCTTTGAGCGCACCGTGCAGTTCATCACCGGCATGCAGAACATTCGGGACATCATCCCCTTCCCCCGCACGCCGAAGAGCGCGGAATTTTAAGCCTATATTTGCGTACGCTGAGCGCGTACCGGGGTGAGTAATGGCCAATCCTCTCTTGCAGCGCATCTCGATTGACCCCAATGTTTGCTTTGGTAAGCCTTGCATTAAAGGGTCACGTATTTGGGTATCACTTATTCTAGACCTGCTCTCCTCCGGTACTCTAATTGAAGATGTTCTCAGCGAATATCCGCAGTTGAAAGAAGAGGATATTCGGGCTGCGGTTGCCTATGGCGCTGAGATGTCGCGGCAACGGTACATTGAAATTCCCTCCGAGAATAATTTGTGAGGTTTAAGCTCGACGAAAACCTCGGGACCAGGACTCTAAGAGGCCCTAACAAAATGGATATTCATGTCTTTCTGAGGAGCGGAGCGACGAAGAATCTAAAGTTTTGCGGCACAAAACCAAATGCGAGAATAGTACTCCGATAGCGTTACTAGTGGAGTTAGAATTCGTGGGCAAGACCTATGACTAGAAAGATTCTAGTACCAAGGTGTTCAGACCCTTCGCGGAGTTTATCCTGAGCTGGGCCGAAGGGCTCAGGGTAACAGTTCGCCCATCTTGTTAGGGGCTCTAAGTATATTTTCAGATGCGGGCCATGACGTGGAAACTGTTTGAGGTGAAGGACTGCAAGGTTCTACAGATCTCACGCTGTCCGATGTTTGTACATCTGAGGCCCGTGAACGCATGGCAAGGTGGCTTTAACTGACACCTCAAGTTGACGCCCTAACTTGCGCCCGAATATAATGTGGCTTGCTTACCCAACAGAACCCGACAGATAGTAACCTACTAACAGCTAGTAACCCACTAAAGGAGATTCCATGACCACACAAGAGGCAGTGCTGCATCCGCCGGCGCTGATTAACGAACTCAAGAAGAACGGCATCACTCATATTGTCTGGCTGCCGGACAGCGAGACAAATTTTATGTACCAGATGCTCCTGGCCGAGCCTTCCCTGGACCTGGTGCCGGTATGCCGCGAAGGCGAGACCATGGCCATCGCGGCGGGCCTTTGGGTCGGCGGCAAGAAGCCGGTGGTGCTGATTCAAAACACCGGCATCTTCGAGTCGGGCGATTCCATTCGTGGTCTGTGCCTGGACCTGAATCAACCGCTGGTAATGCTCATCGGCTACCGTGGCTGGACCCGTCGCGGGCCAACCCCCGACTCGGCGGCCCATTTTATCGAGCATATCCTGCATGCCTGGGGTCTGAACTACTACCTGATTGAAACCGATGATGACGCCAGCCGCATCAGTGACGCCATAGCAGAAGCCGATCGAACTCAAAAGCCGGTGGGTGTGCTCATTGGCGCTGAGTTCGGGTCATAAACGGGGACAAGGAGCAAAGACATGATTAATAACCAAGACGCGGTACGAGTCATCAATAGCAAGCGCAACGGCGCGATGATTGTGCCCACCATGAATGCCAACAACGTCCACTTTGGCCTGCCCACGGTTAGCACCGATGAGAAAATGGATCTCCCGCTGTCCGGCGCTATGGGTAAGGCGTCATCCTTGGGGCTGGGGTTGGCCCTGGCCCAGCCCGACAAGAAGGTGTTCGTGCTGGATGGCGACGGCAGTTTGTTGATGAACCTGGGGGCGTTGGTGACCATGGCCAACAAGGCTCCCACCAACCTACTCCATTTTCTGTTCAACAACGGCGTCTACGCGGTAACCGGCGGGCAGCCGATTCCCGGCGCGGAACAGACCGACTGGGGCGGAATGGCCAGAGCCGCCGGCTATGCTTCGGTTTTCTCCTTCGACAACCTGGAAGACCTGACCACCGGGATGGATGAAGTCTTAAAAGCCCAAGGCCCGGTATTTGTGCATCTGCAGGTTGAGCCACAGGTTGAAAATACGCCGGTACAGTTCCGTCAACGACAGAAGCGGACGGTGAAACAGGCCTTTGAGGAACTGAGTCAGAATCTGGGTGTAAAATAATCGGCGCCTCACATTTACCCACCCCTGGCGCTCAAAACCGGGACGGCAGCTTGATTGGCGTCCCGGTTCCTTTTATAGTGAATCAGGTAGGTGATAGCAGATGCGATGCCGACTGGTACAATGCTGAAATCCATTGGCAAGGGCTTGCTGGTCCGGTTGCTGGCCTACAGTGTTTTGGGCGCGGGATTCTGGCTGTTGTATCAAGGATTCCTACTGCCCAATATTCTAGTGGGCATTCTGGGAGGTTTGATGATTCCCGCGGGAATGTATCTGATAGTTACCGCCCGGCGTGGGGCCGCAATGCCAGCCGACGCCGCATTCATTGACTTGGACCAAGAGCAGGCCGAAGAAGAGGAGGAAGACCACGTTGATTCCATCGATCGAGGCCGCTAAGGCGATAAACTTTCACCGGCAGGATGCTCTGGTCGTGTCAACTTCAGCGGCATTGCGGGACTGGAATCAAGTCTCCCAACGGCGTGACCTGGACATCGACCTGACCGATTGCATGGACCGGGCTCCAGCGGTGGGTCTGGGCCTGTCGATTGCCCGTCCCGACCGCAAGGTGCTGGTGCTGGACTGCGACGCGACCCTGCGGACTGATCTGGCCGGTCTGGCGACTATCGGCGAAACCAAACCGGAGAACTTCGTCCACTTCGTCTTCGAAGATTCCGCCGACACTTCCACCGACGGTATCCCCATTCGGGGATTGGACAACCTGGACTTTGCCGCCATTGCTCAGGGATCAGGATATGCCCAGACCTACCAGTTTGACCGCCTGGAAGACTTCCTGATCGGCCTGGAAGAGGTTATGGTGCAAACCGGGCCGACCTTTGTGGTGGTCAAGGTGGTCCGGGAAGCCGATCCGCCGCCAATGCCGGACCGGAACATGGCCGACGGATGGGCAGAGGTGAAAGAAACCCTTAAACAGTCCTGAGAAAAACTGCGGTAGTGTTCTAGGTTGGTTCTCGTCATTCCGGCGCCAGCCGGAACCCAGTAGAACGTCTGATCAGCTATCGTATTTGGACACCGGCCTTGGCCCGTGTGACAAAGCCCCTCTCTTCTGAGGACCTTCCATTTCCTCTGGCCAACAAGAGAAGGCGAATAAATCTCGAAGATACCCGAAGACATCAGGAAGGCGAAATGAATTTGCATTGCCCATGGCTGAAGAGCGAGAGGCGGTGTGATCTGAATCAGCTAGCAGCCGGGGTCAGGCGGTGCCGGCAGCACCATTATCTGCTGGGCCACGTTGTAGCCGATGGGAACGGTCCCGGTTTGGGTGGCCACAGTCAAAACGCCCAGGTAGGGCGCGGCTTCCAAAACCGTGAGTTTACAACCTGGTGTAATGCGTGCGTCGTCCAGAAAGCGTAGGAGCTGCTCATCCTCTTCCGGGATTCTCTCCACCACGTAATTGGTATTGAGGGCAGCTTGGTCCAGGGTCAATGCCTCGGGCGGCACCTTGGGCTGACCTGAGCCGGGTATCGGCCGTCCGAAGGGAGACTTGAGGGGATGCCCCAACCGCTCCATTAGCTTTGCTTCCAGTTCGACCGACATTCCGTGCTCAAGCTGATGGGCTTCAATATGGGCCCGGTGCAAGTCCATACCCAACAACTTTACCACCAGCCACTCGGCCAACCGGTGTCGTCGGGCAATGTCTTCGCCGCCTTCCAGCCCCCGCTTGGTGAGCCGAATCCGCTTGTCGGCGCCCACGTCTACCAGACCCTGCTTCTGCATGCGCCGGATCATGCCGGCTACTGAAGGCACCGATGTCCCCAACCCTTCTGTTGGGGGGAGCTGCTTCAATGCGTCGGTGAGTTGGGTTACGGTGGGAGTCTCCGAGTCTTCCCATAGCCGGTACAGGGACAGCAGGTAATTTTCGGTGACTGAGGACAGTCGCTCCGAGGACTGGTCTTCCACCCAGTTTGCTGCTGTGTGAATGTTCTTCTTTGACCCAGCCATCATTCAGTCTGCAAATACTTTCGGTGCGCCGGAGTAGATTTGGGGAGCCGGCCGGGATCCGACAATAGGGAGTCGACGGAAAGGGACCGGAGGAAGCTATTTGCCAACGGACAGGCCGTTTATGAAGGGTTGCAGCGCGTGCCCTTGGCGGAGCACCACGTTCACTTTACTGCCCACCGGGTACTCGGACGTATGAGACACCAGACAACGCACCGAGTTCCCAGACTGTAACTGTACGCGGTAAATGTAGAAGGCCCCCCGGAAATCTCGAGAGGTGACTACCCCTTGTCCGGTTTCCGACGGGTAACAGTCCAGGCAGTCCGGTCGCATCATCACTTCAAGCTGGTCCAGCTCGTCAGCGGTCTCATTCCACTCGGTTGAGCCGACCTCGGTCAGCAGACGGTCCTGATCCTGCCACGCCGGCAGAAAGTCCACGGTGCCGATAAACTCAGCCACGAATCGGGTAGCCGGGTCATGGAAAATTACTTCGGGCGTGTCCGCCTGTTCAATCTTGCCGTTGTGCATCACGGCGACAGTATCCCCAATGAAGAGCGCCTCGTCCTGGTCGTGGGTGACGAAAATGGCGGTCACGTTGCTGGCCTTGAGGATTTCCAACACATCGCTGCGGACCTGTTCCCGCAGGGATGGGTCTAAATTGGAAAAGGGTTCGTCCAGCAGCAGGAGTCTGGGCTGTGGCGCCAAGGCCCGGGCCAAAGCCACCCGTTGCTGCTGGCCACCGGAAAGCTGGTGGGGCATTCGTTGGCGGCAGTCGGCCAGCCCTACCAGGTTCAAGACCTGGTCTATGCGCTCTTTTCGGCCTGACCGTCGGGACAGACCGTAAGCGACGTTCTGCTCTACGGTGAGGTGGGGGAAGAGTGCGCCTTCCTGAAATACCATGCCCACCCGCCGTTTTTCGGGAGGCAAACTGCGGTTGCCCTGAACAACGTCGTTTCCGTCAATGGTCATGGCGCCGGAGTCGGCGGTCTCAAATCCAGCGATCAACCGCAAGGCGGTGGTCTTGCCGCACCCACTGGGCCCGAGCAGAGCGACGATGTGTCCCCGAGGTACGCGAAGGCTGAAATCCTGTACGGCTTGGACCTGCCCAAACCGCTTGGAGAGCCCGCTGCACTCCAGCGCTATAGATTCGGCGGGTAAATCCGCGGAGTTGATGGTATTTCGTGTGTGTGAATGCACCATCAGGTTAAATTCCCTGAGACGCGCCAGCCCCGGGACTTGCCAGTCTGAAGTATTGTCGGTCCACACCGGCCGAAAATCGGGCCGAGACCGCCACCGGTCTGCAACCTCCGATTAGTAAATCGCCCATCAAGGCATTTTCTTTTTGGGTGTACATATAATTAAATAAGTGGGCACTAAGAAATTAAATGACCCTATTCTTATCAGGCACAAGTTTAGGACTAACCCAGCTAGATGTCAACTAGAATGAGCTAGTGTTCCCCGGAAGCGCCAACTCCCCAGTTCTAATTTTCCTGACAGTAGTATCTGGATGCGCCAGTAACCGGAGAGAATCCTCTAGTGGTTAAGTATTTTACCTGCCCGGTAGTGCGTTAATTTAGTTCGCGTCATTCCGGCAACAGCCGGAATCCATTAGAGTGTCGGCACAGCGATTATATCTGGACACCGGCGCAGGCCGGTGTGACAAGGCGCCGTTCTTGGACGCCAAACCGATACAATATCTCCGGCCCGGATGCCGCCCCATCTGGGGTTGCTAAATTGGCTTGCTTGGCCGCTTAATACAGATTGTGTTGACATCAAACAACACCTTTGGTATTCTCAAGTCATCTAAATGTATGGACATACAAATAAAGTTAGTATGCACATGATCTAATAAGTAGCTTCCACGTTATCAGGTCCTGGTAGTACCCTGGTTCGGGTTATCTTGGAGGAAGGAATGTCCCGGCCAAGTCTCCTGGCGGTATTGCTGCCATAAAGTGGCGGGCCCGGCAGCGCGCTGGTAGTTTACTCCATTCGTTCCTGCAGCTTACTGCGGCCGCTGCTGGAGCGGTACGCGGAGGAGACCGGGACCATTTCAGAGTACGTCAAGCCAATACCGCCAGCTTTATGGCTGCGTAGGTGGCAGTTTCTGATGATACGTGGCAATCCGGTAGGACCTGCCGCCAATAATTCGGTCTGGAGTGTTTTATGCTTGGTGTCCGGTTAAGCGTCCCTTTTTTGGTTGCTTTTTCACTACTACTTCTGGCCTGCACCCAGGAGGGGTTGCCAAAAATCGCAACGGATTTGGTGGCTGAAAATGGGAGAGTTCGGGGGGTAGAAGCGGGCCAGTTACCCGGCAGCCTGACCATTTATTCGGGCCGAAGCTCAACTCTGGTCGATCCCATCATCCAGCAATTCGGCGCAGCCACCGGGATTGACGTGCGGGTGAAGTATGCGGGGACTAACCAGTTGGCCGCCACCCTATTGGAGGAGGGCGACAACTCGCCGGCTGACCTCTTTTTCGCTCAAGACCCTGGGGGTCTGGGGGCGGTGGAACATATGCTCTCCCCCTTGCCGGACTCGATCCTCAATCGGGTGCCGGATTGGGCCAGGTCTGCGCAGGGCAAATGGGTGGGGATTTCGGGGCGTGCCCGCACGGTGGTCTACAGCACCGAAAAGCTGAACGAGGCCGACCTGCCCGACGACCTCTTTGGTTTTACCGATCCCAAGTGGAGAGGACGCATCGGATGGGCTCCCACCAACGCGTCGTTTCAGACGATGGTCTCGGGAATGAGAGTTTTGTGGGGTGAAGATAAGACTCGACTCTGGCTTGAAGGTATTCAGGCCAATGATCCCAAGGTTTACCCCAAGAACACCCCACAAGTGGCGGCGGTGGCAGCCGGGGAGATAGACGTGGGGCTGGTTAATCACTACTACCTATTTCGGTTTTTGGCTGAGGAAGGAGAAAACTTTCCAGCCCGAAATTATCATCCCAGGGCTGGAGGTCCGGGCGCAATGATCATGGTGGCCGGGGCTGGAATTCTGTCCACTTCAGAGAATACCGAAAATGCCCAAAGGTTTCTGGAATTTATGCTCTCCCCGGTGGGGCAACAATATTTCACCAGCCAGACGTATGAATATCCACTGGTAGAGGGAGTAAAAACCCACTTCGCTCTGGTGTCCCTTGAGGAGATAAACAACCCGGGTATTCCCGTAAGAGATTTGCCCGATCTTGAAGGGACTCAAGACTTGCTGCGGGACTCCGGTGTCATTCCCTAAAGCCAATGCCAAGACCATATCGCTTCGGCTGACCAAAACTGAGGCTGGCCGGCGTCTGGAGTGGCGGCGTTGGTGGTCGCCCCAAATTCTGCCGTCATCGGATTGGTCCAATATCAGTCTGGGGAAAACCCACCGGTTCGCCCAGGTTCGTCATCGGTGCAAGTTCCCTTGCGGGATGCCGGTATACTGCGATGACCTGTTGGGCTTACTACTAATTTGAAAGCAGCCGACCGAATTGTGAGACCAGTTCTTGGCCTGATGGGGAATGGCAAATGGCCGCCGCCCCTGATATTGATCCCGGCGGTTTTGGTGGCCCTTGTGTTGCTGTTGCCCCCGGCCTACCTGTTGGTGCGGACCTTTGATGCCGGTTCTGAGGTCTGGAGTCTTCTTTTTCGCCTCCGAGTTTTGGCGATTCTACTGCGCACCTTGAGTCTGGTGGTCTGCGTCACGCTGGCGTCGATTATTCTGGCGGTGCCGTTGGCCTGGATCATCGTCCGCACCAACTTGCCCTTTCGCCGGTTCTGGGGCGTGGTGACGTTGTTGCCGCTGGTCATACCCAGCTATGTGGGCGGGTTGGTGGTAGTGGCCGCGCTGGGACCCCGGGGAATGCTGCAAGGCCTGTTGGAAACTCCCTTTGGAATAGAACGTCTGCCCGACATTAGCGGCTTTCCTGGAGCCTTTCTAGTCTTGACTCTGTTCAGTTACCCCTACGTTCTGATCACGGTGCAAGCCGCATTGTGGCGAATTGACCCGGCGTTGGAAGAGACTTCCCGTGGACTTGGTTACAACGGATGGGCTACCTTTGGCCGGGTAACCCTGCCGCTGCTGCGTCCGGCCATTGCCGCCGGGGGACTGCTGGTGGCGCTATATACGTTGAGCGATTTTGGGGCGGTGTCGCTGCTGAGGTACGAGACTTTTACCTGGGCCATCTTCACTCAATACGAGGGAGCGTTGAACCAGACGCTGGGAGCCGCCATGTCTCTGGTGCTGGTGATCATTGCCCTGGGCCTGGTCGGCCTGGAAGGGTTGACTCGCCGCCGCTCCAGCTATTTCAAGAGCGATCAGGGGGCCGCCCGACTGCCCGCCCAGGTCAGGCTTGGCCGGTGGCAGTGGCTGGCCCAATTTTACTGCGCCGGCGTAGTCGCCCCGGCCCTGGTGCTGCCCATGGGGATCCTGGTGTTCTGGGTGGGCCGGGGCATGTTGCAGGGAGAGCCGTTGCTGTTGCTCTGGCGGCCGCTGCAGAATTCCCTCTACGTTTCGGCGCTGGCGGCTGGAATAACCATCCTGGCGGCCATGCCGGTGGCCATCCTGACGGTGCGCTTCCCCAACGTTTTGAGCACTCTGTTGGAGCGGATAACCTACGTGGGTTTTGCCTTGCCGGGCATTGTAGTGGCCCTGGGGTTGGTGTTTTTCGGGGCGAACTACGCTCCACTGCTCTATCAAACTTTGGGTCTTTTGATACTGGCTTATCTGGTGCTCTTTTTACCGGCGGCGGTGGGAGCGACCCGCACCTCCTTGTTGCAGATGAGTCCCAATCTGGAGCAGGCAGCGCGCAGCCTGGGGCGTTCGTCGCTGCGGGTGATGATCACCGTCACGATTCCTCTGGTGCGTCCTGGGGTTTTGGCCGGAGCAGCCCTGGTGTTCTTGTTGACCATGAAAGAGCTACCGGCCACATTGATCCTCAGTCCTATTGGATTCCAAACCCTGGCGACTTCTATCTGGGGAGCGGCGTCGGAGGCCTTCTTTGCCCAGGCCGCTGCGCCCGCCCTGCTGCTAATCCTGGCGTCGTCGCTGCCCCTGGCCTTCCTCACGTTGAAACAGCAGAAACAGCCCTAGCCGCCCGACTTGCGCCGACAACCACCGATGGTTAGGATAGCGCCAAACCTGAAGTTGAGCCTGGTCTGCCCGGCGCGGTGACCAGCAATTGAAGTATAGGGGAATGTAAGTGCACCATTGGGAAGTCGGCGGTCCCATCAGCATCGGCTGGCCGGACCAGGGAGTTCCGGTCAAGACCTACGAAATCGTGGAGCTGGAACTGTTGGGCAAGGTCTTTCGGGGCCGGGTTACCGATGGCAAACGGCAGGGCGGGTTCTTGGTGATCTTTGAATGCCCGGAGGTGGTGCTGGAACAGCTTGCCGAGCAGGCAACCCACGCCGTCGGATTCAAGGTAATTGTTTCCAGCTTGCGGTGCAGTGTAGATGGCGTAGTGCTGCGAAGCTTTGACTACGAATGGTATCCCACGCCTGAATTTGCGGAACGACCCAGCCTGCTGGCCCGCACCCTGGCCGGCCTCCTGGAAGATATGCAGGGCAGCAGGTCTGAACAATAAACCTAAAGCCTTAAACCTACCTGCAATAGGTAGACGTTCTAGCTACGAAAATGTATTATTATTGGCGCGTCAAGGCCGGAGCGGCCTAAACCCGTCCGGCCAACTAATCGCGTAAGAGGAGGACTGAATGAAAATAGTAAAGATG
Source organism: Chloroflexota bacterium (assembly GCA_022576105.1). The sequence continues at coordinate 14,321 of JACZRM010000016.1, forward strand.
GGCGGCGTACCAAAAGAAGCAGCCGTCAGCGCTTTGTTCACCGGAAACGTCAGCCGGCAGGCGGTGCTTCAGCCCGGTGACAGCAGCAACTTTAACTTCGGCATCGTCAGTTTCAGCGCCGGCTCCCGCAACAAATTCCACAAGCACAGCGGCGACCAGATTCTGATAATTACCGAGGGCACCGGCACGGTGGCCACCGACAACGAGAAGGTGACCGTTAGCGAGGGCGATGTGGTACTGATTCCAGCGGGCGAGAATCACTGGCATGGCGCTCCGGACGCTACCGCGATGGCCCATATCACTATCACGGTGAACGGCAGCCAGACCGAGCAGACCGAAGCCTGATTCCTCTGGAAAGCGGTTCTCGTATGAACCAAGGGGGAGCCTGGGTTACCAGGCCCCTTCCTTATGCTCCAGCTAAGTCCCTCCCTCTATCAAGGGGCTGAAAGAACGACAGTAACGCGGGTTAGTTCCCACATCGAGCCTTTCGCGAATGTAGTATTACTATCTTTCCAACTGATTTGACGTTGTCTTATGATGCTCTAGACTAATGACTATCGGAAGGCAGTCCTACTTTGGATATGGCGCTAAATTCAGCACTGCGCTGGTAATAAGATACATTGGAAAGAATTAAAGGGTTATTACTGATTCTAGCGTTTGTTGCCTTAGGGTGCACCGACACTGTTCCTAATGACCAAGCTGCTGGGGGAGGTGTAGGGTCCGAACGAGAAGCAGCAAATGCTCAGATCCTGGATTTGCAGGCCGAAGTCGCTTCCGCTCAAGATAGTATCAGTGCCTTGGAAGCCGAACGAGAGGCAGCAAATGCCCAGATTATGGCTCTCGAAGCCGAACTAAATAATTGGTCTATTACTACGGTCCAAAAGATAGAGAATGTTGAGTACTGCATGGGTGATAATATACCCTTGCTCCTCGATATTTATCTTCCCAACGAGCCGTTACTTGCCTCCCCAATGCCAGCGATTATAGGCGTGCATGGTGGGGGGTGGAGCCAAGGTGACAAGAGCGGCTCTGGCGTTGAGTGGCTCGCGCGTTTTGGATTCGTCGCGGTGAGCATTGACTATAGATTAAGTGGTACGGCCAAATTTCCAGCAGCTGTCCAAGATGCCAATTGTGCTGTAAGGTGGCTTCGAGCTAATGCAGGCAATTATGGCGTTGATCCGGATCACATCGGTATTTGGGGCTCTTCATCGGGAGGCCACCTGGCGATGATGGTTGGAACGGCAGATGGTATTG
>JACZRM010000017.1 GCA_022576105.1 Chloroflexota bacterium
CAACATCGTTGGGGTGAGCGCGGGCCAACGCCGCAATTACCGGGCCCCTGATTTCTCGGGCGATATTATTGACTGCCTGGAAGTCGCCGGGGGAACTGGCGGGAAAGCCAGCCTCGATTATGTCAACTCTCAGCTTCTCCAACTGCTTGGCAATTTCCATTTTCTCATCGACGGTCATGCCAATACCCGCCGACTGCTCCCCGTCACGGAGGGTGGTGTCCAGGAATTTCACTCTGTCGTTAGCCATGTCGATTGTCTTTCCCTTTCTTAATCAAGTTTTTCTTGGTGTTTCCTGGCCTTGAACGAAAAAGGGGAACGCAGGGCCACGCAGTCCACCGCAGCCAGCCCAGCCAAGACCAGCGTACGATGGTGAACTGCTCTAAACAGCACCTCCGCATTCATCATGCTTTCCTCCTGAAGGTTGTCCCGATCGGTCTGCATTCTTTCAGAAATTGACATTATCAGTGGTTCGACAGGCTGACCACGAACGGGGTCCCAAACCCACTAATAGGGCGATGCCCGTTCCCTACTCACTGGGTGTTAGAGGGCTAGGTTGAAGGTGATACCCCTCACCTCTATCCTCTCCCATACGGGGCTGATTGCACGACACTTTGTGGTGGTGCCTCATAATACCCCTTCTCCCTCGATGGGAGAAGGCCGGGATGAGGGTGATACCCCTCTCCTCAGTCCTCTCCCACCAGGGGCGAGGATGCCGTTAACCAAGACTGTCGTGTAATAAGCCCACACGTGGAGAGGATACCCCGCTCGCCCTGAGCCTGTCGAAGGGTGTAAAATTGGCTGTCTTGGTATTAAACCTCTTTGGGGTCCAGCCAGGGCATCATGGCACGCAGTTCTTTGCCCACTTCCTGAATCCGGCTGTTGCGGGCCTCCTCCCGCAAGGGCCGGAACCGAGGCCTGCCTTCGTGGTTCTCGGTGATCCATTCTTTGGCGAAAGTCCCATCCTGGATTTCGGCCAGGATTTTCTTCATGTTCTGTTTAACGTGGTCATCAATGACCCGGGGCCCACGGGTCAGGTCGCCGTACTCAGCGGTGTCGCTGACTGAGTAACGCATGTAGTTGAAGCCGCCCTGCTGGATCAGGTCTACGATGAGCTTCACCTCGTGCAGTACCTCAAAGTAGGCGATTTCCGCTGGGTACCCTCCCTCAACCAACGTGTCGAAGGCGGTGCTGATCAGCGCAGTGATGCCTCCGCATAGCACTGTCTGCTCTCCGAACAGGTCGGTTTCGGTCTCGTCTTTGAACGTGGTTTCCAGCACGCCGGACTTGGTGCAGCCGACGCCCTTGGCGTAGGCCAGGCCAATTTCCTTGGCGTGTCCCGAGGCGTCCTGATAGACCGCCAGCAGACCGGGTACGCCGATACCGTCAATAAACTGCTCCCGCATCCGGTGGCCCGGCGCTTTGGGAGCGACCATCATCACATCCAGGTTGGACGGCGGGACTACTTCCCCGTAGTGGATGCTGAAGCCGTGGGCGAACATCAGCGCTGCGCCAGGCTGGAGGTTGGGAGCAATCTGCTCGCGGTATACCTCTCCTTGAATATGGTCCGGGATCGCCACCATCAGCACATCGGCTTGTTTGGCAACCTCGGGCACATCGGCGACTTCCAGGCCGGCATCTTGTGCGGTCTGGCGGCTTTTGCTCTCCGGGTATAGACCGACGATTACTTTTTGACCGCTGTCCCGCAGGTTCAGCGCGTGGGCATGTCCCTGGCTGCCGTAGCCGACTATGCCGATGGTCTTGCCCGACAACACCCCCAGGTCCGCATCCTTGTCATAGTAAACAGTGACCATTTTTCTACTTTCCCTTTCTTCCCCAACTCTGTTTAATTTTGTCTATCTTCAAGTTATGTCGCCCTAATTATTAGTAGCCCCATTTTGTCTCCCCCTTAGTGAGGGAGAGATTCAGAGGTCTCTAATAAGGGACAATATCGCTGGCTTCCGCTCTCGTCTTGCCGTTCCCCAAATAGCTGATACCAAAATCATCGCTGACCTGACCGTCGGCCTTGCCCCGTACCATCGCCACCCTACCGGTACGCATGACTTCCATAATCCCGAATGGCTTCAACAGATTGAGCAGCGCGTCAATCTTGTCCTCTTCGCCAGTGGTTTCAATCACCAGGGACTGGGCCCCTACATCCACGGTTTTGGCCCGGAACAGTTGGACAATTTCAATAATCTGTCCTCGGGTTTCCTGGGTTGTCTTTACTTTGACCAGGGCCAATTCCCGGGCCACCAGGTCTTCGCCGGATATATCCGAAACCTTCACCACGTCAATCAGCTTGTCCAGCTGTTTGGTGGCCTGGTCTACCGTGTACTCGTCCCCTTCAACCACAAAGGTCATGCGCGACAATCCCGGCTGCTCGCTGTGCCCCACCGCCAAGCTGGCGATGTTGAAACCCCGCCGGCGGAACAGGCTGGCCACCCGGGTCAGGACACCGGGTTTGTCTTCCACCAGCGCAACGATAGTGTGGTACTGGCCGTTGCCTTTCATTGGGTGATCCTCTGCGGCGCCGGCTGCTCCATCATTTCGTTGACCGATTCACCGGCCGGTATCATGGGGAACACGTGCTCGTCTTGCTTGACGATGAAGTCTACGATCACCGGTCCTGGCGTATCCATTGCCCGCTGTATGGCGGCGGCTACTTGGGCCTTGTCGGTGACCCGAAAGCCGGTAATGCCGTAGGCCTCGGCTATTTTCACAAAGTCCGGGTTGCCCGAATAAAGAGTCGCCACGAATTCTCCGCCGTAGAACAGGTCCTGCAGCTGGCGCACCAAACCCAGGGTCCCGTTGTTCAAGATGGCGAACTTCACATCGATGTTGTTCTCCACCGCGGTCGCCAGGTCACACATGGTCATCTGGAACCCGCCGTCGCCGGCCACCGACCACACCGTCTTGTCCGGTCGGCCTATTTTAGCCCCCAACGCCGCCGGTACTTCAAATCCCATGGTGCCCAGACCGCCGGAGGTGACCCAGGTGTTGGCCTCCTTGAACCGGTAATGCTGGGCGGCCCACATCTGGTGCTGGCCGACCCCAGTGACTATCAGCGCCTCACCCTGGGTGACCTCGGAGAGTTGCTGCATCACGTATTGAGGCAGAATTTCGGCATCGTCGCGAATGTACAGTGACGGGTGTTCCGCGCGCAAGGTATCGATTTGCTGCAACCACTCCATCCGAACATTTTGGTCGACCTGAGGCGTCAACTGGCGCAGCGCCAGCTTCAAATCGCCCAGCACCGGTACATCGGCTTTCACGTTCTTGCTGAATTCAGAAGCATCAATGTCGAAGTGAATAATCTTGGCATTGGGGGCAAAGTCGGAAAGGCGTCCGGTAACCCGGTCGTCGAAGCGCATGCCCAAGGAGATCAGCAAGTCAGCCTGGTCGATGGCCAAGTTGGCCCAGGCCATACCGTGCATACCTGGCATCCCCACGTTTAGAATATGCTCGGTGGGAAAGGAACTCAGCCCCAGCAGCGTGGTAATTACCGGAATCTGCGCTTTTTCGGCCAGTTCCCTCAGTTCGTCGAAAGCGCGGGATATTATTACCCCGTGCCCGGCTAGAATCAGCGGTTGCTTGGCCAGATTTATTAGCTTGGCGGCCTGGGCCACCTGACCGGCATCGGCCTCGCCGGGCGGGTTGTACCCGGGTAGGTTTACCTGGTCGGGCCAGATGAATTCGGTGCGTTTTCCCAGCAGGACGTCCTTGGGTATGTCCACCAGCACCGGCCCGGGCCGTCCGGTGCGGGCGATGTGAAAGGCCTCTTTGATGGTGCGAGCAATATCGGTCACGTCCATCACCAGATAGTTGTGCTTGGTGATGGGCAGCGTCAGACCGGTAACATCGGTCTCTTGAAAGGCGTCTCGGCCAATGGCGGAGCGGGGCACCTGACCGGTGATGGCAACCATCGCCACCGAGTCCATCTGCGCGGCGGCGATTCCAGTGGCCAGGTTAGTGGCTCCAGGGCCGGATGTCGCGGTGCAGACGCCTACTTTCCCGGTGACTCGCGCGTAGCCGTCGGCGGCCATCGCCGCTGCCTGCTCGTGGCGCACCAGGATATGCCGCAGTTGGGGATACTTGGGAAGTGCGCCGTAGAGTGGCAGGACTGCTCCCCCGGGCAACCCAAAAATAACCTCGACTCCCTCTTTCAGGAGACTTTCGCAGACTATCTCAGCGCCGGTCAATTCCCCGGTTAATCCCCCGGATAATTCCATGGAAACCTCGTTTGGAACCCTAGATATTTTTAATCAACAAAATGCCCGTCCCCACTGAAGGGACGGGCATTAATTATCCCGCGGTACCACCCTTCTTTCCCGAGTTACCCAATTGCGATGGGCTAGTCAACCCGGAACAGCTTGGCGACTTATATCGGGGCCTAACCGCCGCACCCTACTCTATTCAGGCGGGCCGCTCCTGGACGAGTTCGGAGTCCTGCTGCCACCGGGCTTTCACCAACCGCCGGCTCTCTGAGACAGGGTGCCCCTACTACTCCCATTCTTAGCGGGAATTATCAGCATTTTTGATACTAACAGTCGGCCTTAACATTGTCAACGGCCAGGGGGATTGTAGGGGTGTTATATTAAATCCATCGGGTAACAATGCGTTTCCTGACCGCCGATTCAGACCATAGGAAGATTGACTATGAATATAATATATCACGCCGAAACTGATATGCTGTACATCGAATTGGCAGATAGGGTCAGCACTGAATCAGAAGAAGTCGCCCCTGGAATAGTGCTCGATTATGATCAGGATAACCAAGTCATTGGAATCGAACTGGATCATGCTACCCAGCGGACATCGCTGTCTGAAATCAAACTAACAACTTTCCCAACAGCGGTAGTACAGAAATAGTTTGGAGGGGCAGGTTGGAACCCGCTCCTTCTCATATCACCGATGACAGCCCCTTATTGTCCGGCCGTATCACCGCCGGCTAAAGTACCTCCGGAAAGCTGGGAGGTGCATATGCCTAGCCCCTGCCCAACAACAGGTAGAGGACAATCAACAGCACAATAATCAGGCCCACTTTAGTCGCCAGTTGACTGGAAGTAACCCGCCGGCGTCTAAACAATGGGTTGTTCTGGTGCTCCCAAGGACGTTCGCTGCGGTCATTTTGCTGTTGGGACTGACGGCGCAAATGGTCCTCGTAGTCCCTGACAAAGTCTCTGCTGGGATCGAACATGGCAATTCTCCCGTTTAGGTTTCTTGCTGTCAGTGCCTGCCGGAGGGTTGTATTCGCGCTGGGATATCTTGATTCAGTGAGCAATCTAAAATCCCCCATCCCCCTTTACAAAGGGGGCTATCGATTCCCTCTTTTGTACCGGGAGATTCAGCGGTGATTCTTTGCTCCTCAGCAACACATCCAAATTCATTTTTGTAGTCGTTACAATTTTACCAGAAATATTCAGCCCCCACGAAATGGCAGTTTCTAGCGAGCAATTACCCAGAGGCAATTAGCCTGCGAGACCTGTCTCCCCGCAGCTAGCTGATTGTGCTAGAATACATCGGCTAATCGAACCTCGCCCGGCCAACCGGGGAGTTGTATAATCGATCACGCTAACGGAACCTTTCAGTCTAAAGAAACCTTTCTTTCAAAAGGAAACCTTCATTGTCAGAGCGTATCTTCATCGGCGTTGCCTGGCCCTACGCCAACGGCCCGCTGCACCTGGGACACATCGCCGGCTGCTACCTGGCCGCCGACATATTCGCCCGTTACCATCGCATGCGCGGCGACGATGTGCTGATGGTTTCCGGCAGTGACGCTCATGGCACTCCGATCACCGTCCGAGCCGAGCAGGAGGGGATTACACCGGAGGATGTCTTGGGCCGGTTTCACCCTCTGTTTAAGGATGCCTGGGAACGGTTGGGCATCACCTTCGACCTGTTCACCACCACCAACACTGAGAACCATCAGAAAGTAGCCCAGGAGCTTTTTCTGGACCTGCTGGCGAAGGGGTATATCTACCCGGCCCAGATGCTTTTGGCTTACTGCCCTGGGTGCAACCGGTTTCTGCCCGACCGCTATGTGGAAGGAATCTGCCCTCATTGCCGGCACGACCGGGCCCGGGGCGACCAGTGCGACAATTGCGGCCGAACCCTGGACCCGCAAGACCTGGTGGAGCCCCATTGCATCCTAAGTAATGAAACTCCGGAATTCCGGGAGTCGGAGCACTTTTTCCTGAAGCTGTCGGCCTTCCAGGAGCCGCTGTTGGAATGGGTCCGACGGCAAGACCACTGGCGCCCCAACGTTCTCAACTTCACCCGCAGTTTCTTGGAAGGCGGCCTGAAAGACCGGGCCATCACCCGCGACCTGACCTGGGGAGTGCCGGTGCCGGTGGCAGGGTACGACGATAAGCGAATCTACGTTTGGTTCGAGGCGGTGATTGGCTACCTATCGGCCGCGATGCAATGGGCCCAAGAGGCGGGAACGCCCGACCGGTGGCAGGACTTTTGGCAGGACGCCAACACCAAGTCTTACTACTTCATCGGCAAGGACAACATCCCCTTCCACAGCATAATTTGGCCGGCCATCCTGATGGCTTACGGCCACGACCTGAACCTGCCCTACGACGTTCCGGCCAATGAATTCCTGAGCCTGGAAAACCGGAAGTTTTCCACCAGCCAGAACTGGGCGCTGTGGCTCCCCGATTACTTGGACCGGTACGACCCGGACCCGCTGCGCTACCTCTTGTCGATCAATATGCCCGAGAGCGGAGACGCGGATTTTTCCTGGTCTGAGTTTGTGCGCCGGAACAACGAGGAGTTGGTGGCGACCTACGGCAACCTGGTCAACCGGGTGTTGTCTTTCACCTACCGCAATTTCGACGGCAAGATTCCATCTCCCGGAGAATTGCAGGAGGTTGACCGGGCGATTATCGATACTGCCAGGTCCAGCATGGACCAGGTTAGCGACTACCTGTACCACACCAGGTTCAAGGCAGCTATCGCCCAAGCATTTTCCTTGGCGCAAGAAACCAACCGCTATCTGGATACCAAGGCGCCCTGGCGATCGATAAAGGTAGATCGAGAGGACGCCGCCACCACAATGTGGAACGCCATCAGAGTATTGAACTGCCTGAAGGTTATTCTGGCCCCCTTCCTGCCCTTTAGCTCCCAGGATTTACATGAATATTTGGGGTTTGACGGCAAGATAGAAGACCAGCGCTGGGACTTCGATGAATGCGTAGCCAGCATCAAAGCGGGCAGCCCGCTGGTCGAACCAAAGCCGCTCTACACCAAGCTGGGCCCGGAGGTGGTGGAGCAGGAAACTCAGCGACTGGCTGGAATCGTAGCGTAAGGGCCTAGGGGGAAAGTTTGCTCAAGGGAATTGACCAGCGAACCGCCAGTATTTACGCTCCAATTCAAAGCCGTCTTCACCAGGTTGAGGACCGGCTGGTCAGTCTGACCGACGACAATATCCCGGAGCTGCAGGCGCTGCTGGACCACGTGCTGACCGGCGGCGGCAAGCGAGTCCGCCCAGCTTTGACCCTGCTGGCCTCCGAGTTCTATCCTCACGATAACGATAAGCCGGTTACCATGGCCCTGGCCATCGAGTTGCTGCACCTGGCCACCTTGATCCACGACGATACCGTAGACAACGCAGACCTGCGCCGGGGCAAAGCCACCGTCAGCAGCCAATGGGGCAAACACGTGGCAGTCTTGTTCGGAGATTATGTCTTTGCCGCATCCGCCACCTATGTGTGTGATACCGGCAACATTCGGGTTATCCGCCGGTTTTCAGAGACCATAATGGAGCTGGCCAGCGGCGAGATTATCGAGTATTTCAACTGCTTCAACCTGCAGCAAGCCCGGGAACTGTATCAGGACCGCATCTACCGCAAGACCGCTTCTCTGTTCCGCACCGCCGCGGAAACCGGGGCAATTTTGGGCAATGCGCCAGAAGCCCAGGTGCAGGCGCTCAGCGGCTATGGCTACAACATGGGGATGGCTTTTCAAATGGTTGACGACCTATTGGACGTGCAAGGCGATGCCGCCGAGTTGGGTAAACCGGTGGGCAATGATCTGCTGCAAGGGGTGCTGACCTTGCCCAGCATCATGCTCCTGGAAAGGTATCCAGACGACAACCCCATCAAGGCCCTGTTCCAAGACCGGGGACAGAACGGACACCTGCAACAGGCCCTGGACATGATTAACAACTCGACGATCGTGGCCGACTGCTATGCGGTGATTCACGATTACTGCGCCAAAGCGGCCGATTTGCTGCTCCAGCTGCCCGAGGGTGACGCCCGTCAGTCGCTGAACAATCTCACCGAGTATATCTGGGAGCGTACCCGCTAGTTCCTAGTCGCAGAGCCCGGCATCCCAGGCTATCCTCCCCCCAATCACCGTCAGCACCGCGCTGATGTCCTTGAGCCTTTCCGCTGCGACTCCAAGCGGGTCATCGTCCACCAATATCAAGTCGGCCAACTTCCCGGGTTTGATACTTCCCTTGAGCGGGTGAGTCCCTTCGGCCATTGCGCCAGCCAGGGTGTACATCCGCAAAGCTGCCAACGCGCCAATCTGCCGGTCCGGCCCCGCAAGATTCGGGTTCAGGACAGAACCAGCCTTGGTCATTCCAGTTACCGAGGCGCAAATACCCGGCCAGGGGTTGGGGTCAATTACCGGAGAGTCTGAGCTGAATGCCACCGGCACCCCGGCACGATGCAGGGAACCGATGGGATATAGATGCGGCAGCAGGCTTGCATCCACCTGTTCCAGGTAGCGGTCACCATTCCAGTAGACAAAACCCGGCTGAGTCACCACCGTAGCCCCGCTGCGACGCACCAGTTCCAACACCTGGGGCGGACACTCGGAGCAATGCTCGATGCGGTCTACTTGGCGGTCTACTGGGATTTTTACGTTGGATGAGGCTGCCGGGATTTTTTCGCCAATGCTATCATCGGACACCGCTGCCGGTGCCGCGATCAGCGCCTGTGCCGCCGCCGCAACAGCATCTTGCTCGATGGCATGAATCGCCACTGGGAATCCGGCAGTATGGGCTTGGCGCACCAGATCGGTTAAAGCGGCCAGGTCTGGCTGCATGGCGCCGGTGGTCATGGTCAGCATTATCTTGGCCGCGCCCAACATGAGACGCCGGTCGCCGCTGCCGAAGGACATCCCCGCCGCTGCAAACTCGGCCAGTTGGTCGGCTCCAACCATCATGGTCAGCCGGCAATCAAGCTGGCCCGAGGATACTAATTCTTGAAACGCGCACCAGCGGGCCATGCCGTTGTGCGGCCCGGCATCCTGCACCGAGGTAATCCCACATGCCAGGAGCTTCTGATTTAGTTGGGCGATGCCTTGCCGATGAGACTCTTCACTACGCCAGCCCCGCAGCCGCTCCCTCAGGAAGCCAGACATTTCAAAGAGCAGGCCGGTGGGGTCGCCCGACCCCGGTTCGCGGTCGATCACACCATCCAGGGGGTCCAGAGTGTCTTGGCGGATACCGGCCAGTTCCAGCCCCAGGCTGTTGAGTACAACGGCATGGCCGCTGCGGTGGTCCAGCCTCACCGGGTGGCGCGGGGCCGCTTGGTCCAGGTCATGTCGCGTGGGGTGTCGGTTTTCCAGCAACGATGTGTCGTCATAGCCGTACCCGCGAATCCACTGACCATGGGGTGTCGCATCTGCCCGTTGCCGCAATGTCAGTTGCAGGTCAGCCACCGACTTTACCGCCTCTGGACTGCAATCGACTCCGGTCAGCGAGCCCGCCAGCGCCAGCAGATGGCAATGAGCATCTATAAATCCGGGGAGCAAGGTCAGACCGCGGCAATCGACCACTTGGGTTTTCGCTGAAGCCAACGCCTGGATTTCCCGTGAGCCGCCCACCGCCTGTATGCTTTCGCCGGCAATCGCTACCGCCTGGGCCAGCGGCTGACGGGGATTCAGGGTTATCGCTCGCGCGTTGCAGAGTATCAAGTCGGCGGTCAAGGTTGGAGATACCTCTTGGGGAAAGCAGAGGCAAATACCGATGCTGTCATTGGGTATGGCCCCTGGAGTTGGCGTCGGGACTCTACCGGCCAGATATTACCGGCAGATTCTTCGACCTGGGACGAGTTACCGCAGATTGATCCCTGCCGCCGCCGCGTGTTGTTCGTCGGCGTGGTAGGAGCTGCGCACCAGCGGCCCGGAGGCAACATGCTTGAACCCCAAGTCTTCGCCAATTCGACGGAGTTCATCGAATTCGACCGGCGTATAGTAGCGGTCAATGGGAAGGTGCTTGATGGAGGGGCGCAGGTACTGGCCAATGGTCAGCAAATCACAGTCCACCGCCCGCAGGTCGCGCATGGTCTCAACCAACTCATCCTTGGATTCCCCCATCCCGACAATGATACCGGATTTGCTGACCATCTGGGGACTCATCTGTTTCACTTGGGCCAGCAAGTCCAACGATAGCTGGTAATCGCCTTTGGGACGCACTTGGGGAAACACCCTTTGAGTGGTCTCAATGTTGTGGTTGAGCACATCCGGTTGGGAGTCAATCACTTTTTGCAGTGCCGGCCAGGAACCGGCGAAGTCGGGGATTAACACCTCCACCTTGCATCCCGGCACCGCTTCCCGAATTTTGTTGATGCAGGCGGCAAAGATAAAAGCGCCACCATCGCTCAGGTCGTCCCGGTTGACTGAAGTAATCACGCAATATTGCAGTCCCATCATCCGCACTGTCTCAGCCAGCCGGCCTGGTTCCTGCAAATCCAATCCTTGCGGGCGGCCGGAAATCACCGCGCAATAGCGACAGGCCCGGGTGCAGATATCCCCCAGAATCATGAAGGTAGCGGCCCCGCGCTCCCAGCACTCGCCGATGTTGGGACAGTGGGCTTCCTCGCAGACTGTATGCAGGTCATGGCCGCGCATCAACTGCTGCAACTCAATGTACCGAGGGCTGCCGGGCATCTTGACCTTCAGCCATTCGGGCAATCGGGGGCGCGGCTCCACGGCGGGCTTAGTGCGGCCATCCTCGGAGGAATGGTTCAAGGGTTGGTTTGATATTTGGTTCAGTTGAATTTCCTTACGCATTTTTCAACGTGGGGAACTCAGCAGATTCACAATATTTGCACGAGCCTGGGCGCCACCCGGCATTTCTCCGCGGCAATGATCGCGTCAATCTCGGCGATAGCCTGGTCCAGCTTATTATCCCGGTTGACCACCCGATAATCAAACTGCTGGATTTGAGCCATTTCTTCCCGGGCCGCATTCAACCGCAGTTCAATTTCCGGAGAATTCTCACTCATACGTCCGGTTAACCGGCTGGTGAGTTCATCGTAAGAATCAGGCATCATAAAAATGGAAACCGACTCCGGGGCCAGCCGGCGCACCGTGGCCGCGCCCTGAACGTCTACCTTCAGAATTACGTCCTTGCCCTCCCTGAGGGCCTGGCGAACTTGCGCGCGGGGCACTCCGTACCAACTACCGTAGACCTCCGCGCATTCCAGAAACTCGTCCCGCTCTTTCATTTTGAGGAAGGTCTCGGTCTCCAGGAAGATGTAATGTACGCCGTCCTGCTCCCCGGAGCGAGGAGGCCTGGTGGTGGCGGTAAGGGCGAAATGCCAGGGGCGGTCTAACTTTTTCAGTTCGGTCAGCGCGGCGTCTTTGCCCACACCAGAGGGGCCGGACAGAACCACCAGCAGCGGCGGAGCGGGATTGGCTTCGGGGATTTTCTGCAACTAAAGCACCTTAACCACTATTGCAGCTTTCTAGTCAACCGGCCAAATTTAGCGCTTCTTATTTTCGCCCCGCAAGCTCTGCGTAAACCGCTTCCGCATGTCATTGGCTTTCCGGCCCATAAACATCTCGCCCATGCTTTCGGAGAAGGTGGGCAGTTCCTGATTTGAGCTATACTGGCGGGACTCCAGAGTCACCGCACCGGCCATCCATTTGGCCCGGGCCAGGTTGGCCTGCTCAAACACCGCTTCCACCGCATCTGAGTCCGGCTCAGATTCGTCGTCCAGGATCTGCCGGACCTCATGCAACTCCCGAATAAAGGCGTCAATCCAAGCGACGATGGGCTTGGGATTGGTCACGCAAATGTCCCGATGCATAGTCACATCACCAGCGGCCAGTCGGGTAACGTCCCGATATCCCGAGGAGGCTAGCTGAGCAATGTCTTCCCAGTTGGTGCTCTTGGAGGTACAACTTACCAGCGTTGTCGAAAGCAAGAAGGGGAGGTGGCTGGCGGCGGCCACAAAGCTATCATGCTCTTCAACGCCGATGTAGTAGGGCTTGGCGCCAATGGCTTCAACCAGGGTTGATATCTCGGACACCGCCTTTTGGCTGGTCTTACTGCTGGGTATGATGCAGTAGGTCGCCCCGTTGAATAAATCGGCCGTGGCCTCCTCCGGGCCGGGAGACTCCTTACCGGCCATCGGATGACCGCCGACGAATTCCACCGTATCCGGCAGATATTGATCCGCCCATTCCAGCACCACGCGCTTGGAGCTGCCGACATCGGTTACGATGCAGCCGGCCAGCAGACCCGGAGCCATGATCTCAAAGAGGTCTTTCATTGCCATCACCGGCGTGGCCAATACCACGATTTCCGCCCCTTCCACCGCCCGGAACAGCCGGTTCTCAATTTTGTCGAAGGCCCCCTTCTTTTGGGCGCCGGAGCGGGACCGGTGGTCTGAATCGGTGCCCACTACGGTCAGGTCGGTGAGTGGCGACTGCTTGAGCGCCATCCCCAAAGATGTGCCGATAAGGCCAGTTCCAACAATTGCTATTTTGGGCATATTTCCCTCCGAGAGGAAGTCAACATTGTGGGCCCCGCCAACGCAGAGTTGTATTTGCGCAGAATGGTTCAAACCATATTACACTATCTGAAGCAGCTGGGAAACCGCAAAGTTGAGTAGTGTGTCAGTTCAGTTCTCGTCATTCCGGCGCAAGCCGGAACCCATTAGTGCGTCTGAACCGCAATTTTATCTGGACACCGGGGATGGCCGGTGTGACAAAGACCCGTTCTCGGACGCCAAACTGTGACATTATCCCAAGTTAGCCAGCCTTCATTTATCGGCGATAGTGTCCTATAATACCGCCGCGACAGACCCGATACCTGAGGTGCAGCATGACCACCCCACCGACAATCCCTCCGGCGATTTCTGACGAGAAATTAGAGGTATTGCGCGGCATTCCCACTCAGACCCTGATTGACGCTCTATGGGTCAAAAACTGGCCCATGAGCATGATCGAAGGCGCTCTGCCGTTGCAACTGGGGCAGAACATGGTCGGTCGCGCGGTTACGCTGCGGTTCGTGCCCCACCGCCCGGACCTGGCGCAAGACAAGCCCAAGGCTGAGCACTCCGCCGAATACGTCGCTATTGAGCTGTGCGGCCCCGGTGAGGTGCTGGTCATCGACGCCATGGGCTGGAAGTACAGCTCCATTGGCGGCGATATCAAGTTTTTTCGTCTGTTCCAGCGCCGGGTAGGGGGGCTGGTAACCGACGGGGCGGTGCGAGACACCAACTCGCTGAAGGAATACGGCTTTCCGGTCTACTCGGCGGCCCACACCGCCAAGCAGGGCCCGGCCGAGTTTTGGCCCTGGCAGGTCAACGATGCGGTGCAGTGCGGCGGTGTGCTGGTACGGCCCGGAGATGCTATCGTCGGTGACGATGATGGAGTGGTGGTAGTGCCCCGGTCCGTGGTCGATGAAGTGATCGAAATCGCCCACCAACGTGAAGAAGTGGAAGAAGTAATCAAAGCCCAGCTTAAAGTTGAGCAGTGCTCTCCGGGCAAGTATTACCCCTTCAACGACCTGACCTGGAAATTGTTTGAAGAGAAGACCGGCAAAAAAGTGCAGCACTAGAATCGAGACCTATTCCAGAAACCAAGCTTAGCAGCCAATCCCTAAAGGAGGACACCATGGCCAGACTACCCATAGCAACCAGAGACACGGTACCCGCCAATCAACAAGCGGCCTTCGATGATATTTTTGGACAGAACGGTTCCGCGCCCCAGTACGGTCCGGGATCAGTCCTGGCCCACGTTCCAGAGTTATCCAAACTGGCGACGGCGCTGAATCAATATTTGCGCAACGATTCCAGCCTGTCCAAGAAAATTCAAGAGTTCACCATGCTGATTACCGCCCGGGAGATGGACTGCCAGCACATTTGGAACGCTCACGCCGCCTCGGCCCGTCAGGCGGGCATGCGTGACGATATTGTTGACGACCTCCGTGAGGACAACGAGTTGGAAGACCTGGCCGCCGATGAAGAAGCGGCGGTCAATTACGCCCGCGCCATCATGCGAAACCATTACGCCAGTCGGGGTGCTTTCCAGGCGGCCATTGAGCAGTTTGGAGAGCAGGGATTGATTGAACTGACCATGCTCATCGGCAACTACAGTATGCTGGCCCTGGCCATCAACGCCTTCGATACCGATTTGCTGTCCGACCGTGATGAGCCGCTGCTGCCGGTTTAGCCAGCGACCCCGCGCCAAGTTTGCCGGCCGATGGCTGTTAGCCTGGAAGTATAATGAGGGAATAAGATCCGGGTAAGTTTCTGATTCAAAGGTCACAAGTATGTGCGGTCGATACACCCTGAGCATCAGCCTGGCCGAGCTTCAGTTGAGGTTTTCCTTCCCGGCCGCCGACCTGGAGCACCCCGAACGCTACAACATCGCGCCCACGCAGTCGGTGCTGACCGTGGTGAATCAAGGGCAGGAACAGAATCTGGCCGAGTACATGCGCTGGGGCCTGGTGCCCTCCTGGGCCAAGGACATCTCCATCGGCAGCCGGATGATTAACGCCCGGGCCGAAACCATAGTGGAAAAGCCCAGCTTCCGGCGCGCGCTGCAAAAGCGACGTTGTCTGGTGTTGAGCGACGGGTTTTACGAGTGGAAAAGGACCGGCAAGGATAAGCAGCCAATGTATATCGGGCTGGAATCCGGCCAGCCCTTCGGCATGGCGGGGCTGTGGGAAGCCTGGAAATCGCCCGATGGCGAATGGCTGCACTCCTGTACCATCATCACCACCCAGTCAAATGCCCTGATGGAGGAAATTCACAACCGGATGCCGGTGATCTTGCCCCGGGAAAGCGAGCCGGTGTGGTTGGACCCTGGTGTCGATGACCCCAGCAGGCTGACCGACCTGCTGCAGCCTTACCCGGCCGACGCCATGACCGCCCGCCCGGTATCAGGTTTGGTGAACAACGCGCGCAACGATTTCCCTGAGTGCATCGCCCCGTTGGAAGACTCCCGGTTGGTCTAGCGGTTATGTGTGACTAGGATGTATCCCCGAGCTTAGTCCTCTCCCTTGATGCGCTTATTACACGACACTTTGTGGTGGGGCCTCATAATACCCCCTTCTCCCTCGATGGGAGAAGGCCGGGCCTGTCCTGAGCTCCGATTTCATCGAGAGTCCCGACAAAGTCGGACCTGTCGAAGGGATGAGGGTGATACCCCTCTCCTCAGTCCTCTCCCACCAGGGGCGAGGATGCCGTTAACTAAAACTGTCGTGTAATAAGCTCCCACCAGGGGAGGGAGAACCTGATGCAAGCAACTTTTAATCAGCGAGACCATCACCACCCAATGGCATAGCCATCGTAGCGGG
>JACZRM010000206.1 GCA_022576105.1 Chloroflexota bacterium
CGGCCCGCAATCATCTGCTGGCATCCATCGGATAGATCGCTGCATCTAACAATCGTAGGGGAGTGTGTTGGTTAGTTCTCGTCATTCCGGCGCAAGCCGGAATCCACTGGAGCGTCCGAACATCGATTGTATCTGGGCACCGGCCTTTGCCGGTGGGACCAAGCCCCGTTCATGGAAGCCGAACTGATACACTACCAATCATCGGGGTGCCGCTGGGGTGAGTTCACCGTACCAAAGATTGTTCAAGGGGTTGAAGCAATGCAAGTTTCGGTCAGCCAAAACGCCGCGGATTTCATACAAAGGAAGGGTGGTCGCGCCGCCGTCGACCTGATTTCCATCTCTTCTTGAGCCGGTTCGTTCACCGAGGTATCGGTCGATACCCACGTTAACCGCCGCAGAAATCTCTCGGCTTACCGGACCGTCCGCCAGGATGGCGTTGAGTTGCTGGTGTCGCCCGACCTGGCTAAACACTCGGAGCAGTTGTCGATTGACTTGAAACGGTTCTTGATCTTCCGAAATTTGAAGGCGGTGGCCACACTGTCCAACGGCGTGGTTCTGGGCCGGCCCGCCGCTTGAACTGGCCGATGATGTACTGCGTTCTCAAGTAGTACCAGGGGCTGCGGCCATAATCTAGAACCCAATGTAGACGTCCTCGGGTTTATCCGAGGACGTTTTGCCATGTGAGCCATGCTCCCCGTGGGGTCTGGCTGGCCTGGCCTTAAAAGTGTCAATTGTGGCCTGCGCTTGAGGACAGGAGCCTGTCTTTGATGTATCCCTGAGCGTAGCGAAGGGTCTAAAATCGAGTGGACCCGAATTTCCGCTAGCTCAAAATGCCTTTTGAGGCAAAGCTCGTCTAGCCCAGCCGGTACCGGAGCGGCGGTGGGGCATGTTCCCCTAGTTGGGTGTACCCGGCGGCTCTGCTATACTGCCCTGACTATTTCCACCGTAACTAACTCAACCGCCTTAGGGAGCACCGGCATGAAGTTTGGCCTGAATCTGGGTGGCGGCAACCTGCCCCATGAGTCCCGGGAAGAAGCGCTGGAGGGGCGGTTGGAGAAGGCCCGCCTGGCCAAGAAGTATGGTTTCAGCTCGCTCTGGAGCGGGGCCGGCTACTTGAACAACGATTTTCATCCCATGCTGCTGCTTTCCCGCGCGGCGGCGGAGGCTCCTGGCTTGGAACTGGGCATGGTAGCCTTGCTGCCGCTGTACCACCCGGTGGAGGCCGCCGAGCAGATTTCCACCCTGGATGTAATCAGCGGCGGCAAGTTTGTGCTGGCACCGGCGCTGGGTTGGCGCGATTTCCAGTTCGATGGATTTGGCATTCCCAAGTCCGAACGGCTCTCCCGGTTCCGGGAGGTCCTGGCGGTCATGAAGCAGTTCTGGACCGAAGACCGGGTGACGTATCACGGTCAGCACTTCAACATTGACGACGTTCCCGGCGCGAGCAAGCCTCTGCAAAAGCCCTACCCCCGCATACTGATTGCCGCCAACCAGGACCGGGGAGTGGTGCGCGCCGCCCGTCAGGGCGACGGCTGGCTGATTAGCTCTCGGGCTACCCTGCCCACCATTACCAACCAGGTGAAGCTGTACCAGGATGCGGTGCAGAAGGCCGGCAAGCCAGCGTACATCTCGGCCTGGCGGGAGATGTTCGTCGCCGAGACCCGGCAAAAGGCCATCGACATCGCCCGCCCCCACGTGGAGTGGCTCTACCAGGACCGGGCGGCGGCGGGACACAGCAACGATTTGCCGGAGGCCGACCGCATCGACGTGGGGTTTGACCAGGTGCTGGAAGGGCGGTTCATCATTGGCAGTCCCGACGAGTGCGTTGAGGAGATCAAGAAGTACCAGGCGCTGGGAATTCAGGAGCTGGTGCTGCGCTGCCAGTGGCCGGGCATGCCCAACGCAGACTCTCTCCGGGCGGTGGAGCTATTCGGGGAAGAGGTGCTGCCCAAGTTTGGGTAGCGGGGGTGGGGAGATTTCCACCGGCTTCGCTACCTTGTCTAGGTTTCGCTCGAACTCTTCCTTGGTAGGAATCGGAATCTTGTGACCCTGTGGGGTTTGTTGGGTCTTCGTTTTCTTCGTCATGAATAATCCTCGGAGTGACTACGTACATCTTGCCACGTTGAGGCTTGACTGGGCAAGTGCTGGCGTTGACCGCTTGGAAGAATTGGTTGACTCCTTCCTTCCTTGCGACCAAACCATGTGAAGTGGTCGCTAGCATGAAGCGTGAAGGGGAGAACGCCCGCATCAATTATGTGTTGCGTATTCATGAGCAGCCGCCGACGGCGATAAGATTCGCCGTCGGGGACGTGGTTCACAATCTTAGATCGACCCTCGACAATTTGGTCTGGGGCGTCGGCCAAGTCTTTAAGGCGCGCAACAACTTTGGACTTGAATTCCATGACTGCGAATCCACGTTCCGAGACCTCTACCTCCCTCAGATAAGCAAACTCCCCAATCCTATCCGAGACTGGATAACGTCCATACAACCGTACCAACGAGGGCACTATATAGTACTGTTCCACCGCTTGCACAACCTCTGGAACAGGGACAAGCATCGCTCCCCGACGGTTATCAGTATCGCCGGAGCCACAAGCACCCTCGGATACTCCGGTGATACGACACCTCTCAGAGAAATGACGTTCCCCTGGGGGAGTGGCCAGAAAGACCAGCAACAAATCGCAAGTGCCATCGTCCCCTGGGAACGACGTAGAGAGTTCAAACCCGAATTCTCCCTGTTGGTAGCGTTCGACGAAGCTGGGTCTGTCGGCCAGAACATTCTTGGAAGACCCGAAAGTGTCGTCGAATACCTTCGGCACATACAAAAATACATTCTCACCAACGTGATTCCCAAGTTCGAACCATATCTCTGATTCAATCAATCTCCATTCCCCCTTCTACAGTCAAGGGATAGTTACCTTTCGTAAAGGGGTACGGAAGGGGGATTTTCTCACCGCGCGTGGTACTGCGGCGGGCGCTTCTCCACAAAGGAGCGGCTGGCCTCCTTAAAGTCCTCGCTCAAGTGCAGCTTCAGCGGCTGGATGTAGGCATCGGCGTCGGCGGCCCCGGGCACCCAGGTGCCGCGAGACAGTCGCACTCCGGCGCGGGCAGCCAGCGGCGGCGCCTGGATCACCTTCTCGGCCAGTTCCTCGGCGGCTGCCAGGTGCTTCCCTGGCTCCACCAGCCGGTTGAGCAGGCCCAGCCGGTACAGTTCCGCCGCGCTGATGGGTTCGCCGGTGATCAGCATTTCGGTGGCCACCTTGGAGGGCATGAAGGCGCTGACCTTGGCCCACACTCGCCCGCCGCACAGCCCCCGCTTGGTCTCGGTGATGCCGAACTGGGCGTCCTCTGAAGCGACAATCAGGTCGCATTCGGCGGCCAGGGCCATGCCTGCCCCCAGCGCATATCCGTGTACCGCCGCAATGACCGGTTTCCAGTTAATGGAGCGTCCCAGGTGTCCCTCGGGACTGTTGCCCCGGGCGCGTTGGGCCTGTTGCTGGGGCGTCATGCTGACAAACCGCTGCTTGATGTCGGCCCCGGCGCAGAAGCTGCGTCCCGCGCCGTGGATGATGCACACCCAGGCTGCTTCGTCAACGTCAAACTCCAGCAGGGCGTCGTCGATGTCCAGCACAAACTGGTCGTTGACTGCATTCAGGGCCTGGGGCCGGTTGAGCATCAGGTAGCCAATGCGGCCCTGGCGCTGATAGGTCATCGTTTCGTATTCCGACATGTTCCACTCCTTCAGGACTGAGATTCTGATCGAGGCCCCGCTCAGTGTCTGCTCGGGAATATAACAACGGGTTGAGCGCCCGTCAAATTTGTCTTTGACCTCTGGAAGGTATATTAACTTGTGGTGAACGCAGAAGGTAATGAGAATTTTGGTATATGTGCAACCGGGCACACAGGTTACAGATTGACCGGGGACATAGGTAACACTAAAGTAGGTGTAGGCAAGGTGTTGATATTGCCGAACTGGGGGCTGCTGACCCGCT